>CBFDDG010000018.1:0-21093 GCA_965603505.1 uncultured Phycisphaerae bacterium
CAAACAAGCGGCCCAGCGGCATCATCGCCTTTCAGCACACTCCCGACACCGAGGATCAGGAGGTCCGAGCCGCACAGTGTCTCGAGGAACTCCGATAGCTGCCGATCGGTCCCCATGGCATCACAGCCGGACGTTCAATTCGCACTTGCATACCGGGCAGAGGATCTGCATGAACTCGCTCGTCCGAACCTCTGAAGGTTCGGTCTGCGTCTGGCCATTACGCTGCTCGCCCAGCAGTTCCCTGTTCTTGGCCAGCAGCAGGGAGGGATTCGTGTACGCCAACGGCCCGAGCTTTTCGTAGAGCCACACGAGATGCTTTTTCGTGCCGATGCATGCGCCGCATTTCTCACAGAGCTGGAGCTCGTATTCGTGTGTCTCCCTCATGGCCTGCCTGTCCAGCCCGGCCAGATCCCACTGCTTCGACAGGTCGATTCCGCTTTCCGTAGTGCAGTTGTCATGGCAGTTGCCACAGAAGATGCACGTATCGTATCGGAGCGTAATCCGCCGGATGGGCGGATCGGCGGCGAGATCGTCAACGTATGTCAGCGCCTGTGTCGGGCAGACGTTGGCACAGGCCCCGCAACCAACACACGTGTTTGAATCGAACTCCGGCTTGCCTCTGTAGCGTTCTGGAACGACGCACGGCTCGGCCGGAAACCTGGTCGTAAAACGCGGCGACAAAACCGCCGTTACGGCCTCTTTCAACTCTCGTAATTTCGGCAAACGCACCGTTAGACTCCTATGCATCACACAACTGTAGTGTCCCGCTCCGATTTGGGCTGCTCGACCCGCTCGGCATACTTATCCACGACGGTTTGTTCCCAGAGCGCGACGCCGGAGGCATAGGCGCCTTTGGCAATCGCGTGCGCGGCCGTCGGAGAAGTCGCCAGGATAAACACCGCGCAGACAATCGCCTTGGCGGCCAGCGCACCCGTGCCGCTGGCGACAGCCACCCCCATCAGCAGCAGCACCGTCCCGAGCGTCACACACTTGGTGGCCGCCTGCAGCCGATTGTAGACGTCCGGAAATCGGACGAGGCCCACGCAGCCGAAGATGTTAAACAGGATGCCTGCCACGATCAGGATGTAGCCAATGACGTCACTCATCGAAACCTCTGCCCTCCAGGAATTTGGCCAGTGCGATCGTGCCGATGAAACTCAACAGCGCCCAGGCCAGGGCGACACTGAGGTAGAAATCCTGGCCGGTCGCTAAGCCCAGCAGCCCACAGAAACCGACGATGACGATGCCCAGAATGTCGATCGCCACCGTTCGGTCGGGAGCGCTCGGCCCGCGGCCGATGCGATAGAGGCACATGAAGCAGCACGCAAGCAGGCCCAGGTAAAAGAGTTGCATCAGCACTTGCATAGACACCTCGGGTTATTCGAAAATCTTCCGCAAGAACCATTCAAACCGCTGCGAGATCAACTGCGTCGCCTGCTCGACGTCGTCGGTCTTGACGTTGATCCAGTGCACGTAGAGGTAGCCATCGTCGGTCAGATCGACCGTCAGGGTGCCGGGCGTGAGCGTGATGGAATTCGCCAGAGCGGTAATGGCCGAATCCGTTTTCAGATCGGTCTTGATCTTGACAATCCCCGGCTTGATGGGCATCGCCGGATGTAACGCACGGTACACAACATCGAAGTTCGCCCGTACGACATAGTAGAAAAACACCGGCACGTAGACCAGGAACCAGAACACCCGCACCGGCGAGATGAACACGTGATGCTCCTTGGGCAAAATCTCGTGGAACAGGATCGCCACGAGAAAAGAGGCAAGCAGGCCCGCAACAACAATTTGCAGATCCACTCGACCGTCCCCGAAAGGCCACGCCACGAGTACCCAGACGATAAATGCCAAGACGAAGTAGATAATCCGTCGCATGGGGCAAATCCTCGCTTTGTCACAAATCGATCAATCTCGTTGAATGGTTAACGCCCTCGAGCAGCACGTCCACCGCCGGCTGCAAGACAGCCGCCCGCAACGACGGTACAAGCACGAGCAGACTCATGAACACGCACAGCACAGCCAGAGAGACCATTGCGACGAGCATGGAGCCTTTGGCCTCCCGCACCTGGCGGAGATGTTCGGGCAACTCGCCGAGGAAGACGTACCGCTGCACCTTCAAGTACATGATGAGAGTGCACACGGCAACACACACAATCGCGGCGGCAATCCAGTAGAAGCCCGCCTGCACCGCGGCAATCACAAGAATCAGCTTGCTCCAGAACCCCGGGAAAGGCGGCACACCCGCAATCGAGGCCGACGCGACCATGCACGTCGCCCGGGTCACGGGCATCCGATCGGCGAGCCCGCCCAGATCTCGCATCTGCCGGGTCCCGGTCGCCATCTCGACCGCGCCGCTCGTGAGGAACAGGAGCGACTTATAGACGGAATGGTTCACCAGATGGAACAGCCCGCCCAGAATCGCCAGAGAGGCCCAGGCGACGCTCGCTCCTTTCGCGAGCAAGACCGTTCCCAGGCCAATGCCGAGCACGACGTAGCCGACTTGGCTGATGCTCGAATAGGCCAGGAGCCGCTTGAAATCCCACTGCCCGATGGCAAGAAGGCCGCCGGCCACCATGCTGAGGATCCCGAGCGCGATCAACACCCATCCCACGGGAATCGAGACGCCAAAGACATTGAAGATCAGCCGGGTCAGCGCATAGATCCCGAGCGCTTTGATCAATACGCCGGACAGCATCGCGGAAATAGGAGCCGGCGCGGAGGGATGGGCATCCGGCAGCCACGCATGGAACGGAACCAATGCCGCCTTCAGGCCAAACCCGGCGATGAACAGGCTCAACGCAAAAGCCAGGCCCGCATTCATGCCCGTGGCCTCAATCGCCCGGGCAATATAGGCCATGTTGAGCGATCCGGTGTTGCCGTAGACCAGCGCGATGCCGAACAGGACGAACGTAGAGGCAATACTCCCCAATACCATGTACTTGAAAGAGGCTTCCAACTCTTCGTGCTCGCCCCCGAATCCAACGAGGGCGTAGGATGCAATCGAGGCAATCTCCAGAAATACGTACAGGTTGAAAATGTCGCCGGATAGCACAACGCCGTTCATCCCCGCGACCATCAGCAGGAAGAGAGTCAGGTATTTGGGCTTGGCCGTGTACTGCTCCATGTACCGCGTGCTGAACAGCATGGCCGCCGTGCCGACCGCCGTGATGGCCAGAAGCAGCAGCGAGCTGAAGCCGTCGAGGACCATGTTGATCCCCAGGGGAATCGACCATCCGCCCACCTGGTACACCCGTGCATCACCGAAGGACATCACCGCCAGGACGAGGAGAGAAATCATCGCCAGGTTGGCCAGGAACGTGGCGACCGGCCTGAGCCCCTTGCCTAACGCAGGAAGCACAAACGCCACCACGAGCGGAATGGCCACAAACACAGGCAGCGGTACGCTCATCCTCGCAACCTCCTTATTTCGGTGATGTCGAATGTGCCGTACTTGGTGTACGTCCGGATACAGATGGAAATCATCAGCGCGAGCGAGCCCAGGCTAATGACGATTGAGGTAAGAACCAACGCCTGCGGCAGCGGATCGACCACCGCCGCGAGAAAATGAGCGGAAACGGTTTTTGTGGCCACGTCGACATCAGGACCGCTCAGGATCGGGGCCGTACCGCTGGTACGATAGCCAAGCATGATCAGGAACAGATTGACGGCGTACTCCATGACCACGATGCCGATGACGATCTTGACCATGTTCTTCTTGACCACCGCGCAGTACAGGCCGATCATGAACAGCAGAAAGCACAACGCGTACAACATGGGTCTTACTCCTTCGGCTCGCCGGTCCGATCGGACAGGCGCTTGTTGGCCAGGCTCTCGGAATCATATCGGAACTTGGACAAGGCAAAAATGACCAGGAACAGCGAGGCCCCTACCTTCAGGCCGATGGCAAGATTCGACAGGGGAATCGTGCCGCCGCTGACAAGAGCGAACGGCTCTCCCGGAAGATACTTCTGATACAGGAAGTTCACAAAGAAGGAGCCGCCGACGACCAGGCCGAGGATGGCGATCAGGGCGAACAGGAACGCGCCCAAACAGTCCAGCCTCGAGGCAATCGACATCGGGAGATTCTTCTCGACGGACTCCCTGCCGAAGGCGAGCATCAGGAGGACGTAGGAGGATGCCAGGATCACGCCGCCGGCAAATCCGCCTCCTGGGCTGAGATGCCCGAACAGGATGATGTAAATGCCGAACAGAAAGATCAGCACCTTCACCCAACTGCTGACGGTCTTGACGATGACGGTCATTCCTTTCATGCGTCGGGTTCCTCCAGCAACTTGCGGCTCTTGTCTCGCAAAATCACCATGGCGCCGATGATCGCCGTGAACAGCACGGTCGCCTCGCCCAGGGTATCGTAGGCGCGATAATCCAGGTACACCGACGTGACGAGATTTGTCGCTCCCGTATCCTGCAATCCCCGGCTGACGTAGACTTCGGACGCGGTCCCCGGCAGACGGGCGAAGACCGGCACACCGAACGCGGGCAACGCATCGAAGACGCGAATTCCCGCCACGAAGATCACGAGGATGATAACGATGGAAACCACCGTCCCGAAGAATTCGCGGTCGCCCGAGATGAACGTCAGATCGCGCGAGATGGTGGCCCGGATCAGGATGATCAGGCCCAGCACCTCCACCACGATCTGCGTGATGGCGATATCCGGGGCGCGCAGAAAGAGGAACATGAGCGACCCACCGAACCCGATCGCGCCGACGCAAATCACGGAACTCAAGAGGTTCTTGGTCTCCACGGCGATGATCGCCGCGATAATCATAAACACCAACAGGATGTAGAATATCGCCATCGGCGTGTCCCTCACAAGATTCCCATAATGACGAACAGTACGAGCAGCAGCCCCACCGTCACCCAGGTCAGATAGATCGGCAGCATACCGCTGTGCAGCCACCGGAGCATCCCCGTCAGCACGAGCCCTACCCTTCCGCCCTGGTTGTACAGGTCGAAATGGCCCTTCTCCTGACTGCCATACATCTGCCGAAGGCCCTTCATCATGGAGATGGTTTTGTAAAAGTGCGTACCCGGAATAATCATCTCATCGTTGGGCTGCACCTCGCCACAGGTCCAGGTGGGCACTTTGCGGACCTTTTTCATGAACGCCGCAGCAAGAAGGACGACCAACCCCGCGCCTACACCAATCAGAAGCAGCGCCGTGGCCAGTTGCGAGTTCCACCATCCGATGAACAGCTCCGGCCCCTCCACGATCCCCAGGGCAGGCAGAATCAACCCGCGCAGCGGGACAACGTAGAAGATGCCAAAGAACACGCAGAAGAAAGCCAGGACCAGCATGGGGAACGTCTGAAGAGACGTGACCTCCGTCACCTTCCTGAGACGATCGGGCAGGCGCGACAGGAAAACGGAATGCAGGATCTTCACGAACGAGGCCAGCGTCAGCGCGCTGCCGAACATGGCGGCCAGCAGCCAGAGAGGCCACAATGCCGCCCCCGTGCCCGTCTGGGTGGTGCCCATCTGCACGACGCCCTGGTAGACCATCCATTTCGACGCGAAACCGTTCAACGGAGGTATGCCCGAGATGCTCAGCGCAGCAATCAGACAGGCGGTGAACGTCAACGGCATTTTGTTGCCAAGGCCGCCGAGCTGATCCAGTTCCGCCGTGCCGGTCGCCTCTTCCACCGCCCCGCCACAAAGGAACAGGCAGGACTTATAGAGGGCATTGTTCAGCATGTGGAACACGGCGCCCGCGATGCCGACCGGCGTCAGCGTCGCAATCCCCAGGATCATGTAGCCGACCTGGCTGACGGCGTGGTACGACAACAGCTTCTTGAGATTGTGCTGAACCATGGCGATCATCACCGCGATGACGATCGTCGCCGCTCCAATCACCGCCAGCACGGCCGTCAGCGCGCCGGGCTCGAGCTGGAACAGCCGGGTGACAATAAGGACCAGCAGATAGATACCCAGCAGCTTGTCCAGCGCCGCAGGCAGCAGCGCCATGACCGAGGGCGGGGCATATTCACCACTGGCGGGCACCCACGTATGCAACGGCATGGCGCCGGCCTTCGTGATCGCCGCCAGCATGAGAAGCAGAAATGCAATAATGGGCAGTGCGGACGTCGTGGGCAGGCTGATCTGGGAGATGACGAAGCTCCCGGAGAGGGCCCAGACCATGCCGATCCCCAGCAGCAGGCCCGCATCCGAGGCCCCGATCATCGCAAAGCTCTTCGTCGCCGCGAAGTTCGCGTTCCTTCCCCCGGTGCTGATCAGGATATACAGCGAGGCGGTCACAATCTCCCAGAAGATCAGCAGAAACAACAGATGATCGGAAAGCAGGATGCCGGCCGAGCCGCCGATCGCCAGCAACAGCGCGCCGTAGTATTCATTCGGACGACCCGCGCCGGCGCGCGACTTGAGCGAATACAACGTGATCAGCACGCCGAAACCCATGGCGAACACCAGGATGAAGGACCCCAGTGGAGCGGCCGTCAGGAGCAAATCCAACTCGAATCCATCCAGCGCCAGGACTGGGAAGTTGTAGGCGACTTCTTCAAGCCGGAAGATCTTCAGGGACAGTACGAAAGCAACCACCGAGACCACCAAGGCCGCCAGCTTGAACGAGAGCTCACCGCGCCGGGGCAGAAACAGCAGCACAAACCCCACGACCAGGGGCAGAAATACCGGATAGAGCAGAATCCTGTCCAACTTAGAAATCCTCCAACTTCATCTCCGGCCCGCCGATTTCCTTCTTCAGGCGCGCCGTCTTCTCCCGGCTCAACCGCAGGAGATTCTCATAGTCAAGGATCACGTTGTGGCGCCCATCCACGACGGCCATGCGCTCGGTACAGCTATAGCAGGGGTCAACCGCGGCCAGCGTGATCGTCACGTCGGCAATCTTCTCTCCGATGCACGAGGCCCTAAACGAGGGTACATTGACAAAGCTCGGCGCCCTGATCTTATGCCGGACCGGCCGGTTTCCCCCGTCACTTCGAACGTAATGGAACGTCTCACCCCGAGGGGCTTCGGCGCGACCACACCCTTCTCCCGGCGGGATCTCTTTGACTTCCACGGTAACGGGACCCTGAGGAAGCTTTTTCAGCGCTTGTCGGATGATTTTGACTGACTCCAGGGTCTCCAGCAGGCGAACGACGGCCTTGGCGAAGACATCGCCTTCGGGCTGACTGATGACGTTCCAGTCCAGGTCGGCGTAGGAGGCATATGGGTCGTCACGCCGAACGTCGATGGCGATGCCACTGCCCCGAGCCGTCGGCCCCGTTACGGCGTACTTGATGCCGTCCTCCTTCTTCAGAATGCCCACGCCTTTAAGACGGGCGTGCAGAACAGGGTCGTCCAGGACGGCTTTCGTGAGCATCTCGGTCTTCTTCTCGAGCAGGTCCAACTCTTTGAGCATCTTGGGCTTTAGTTCATCGGGAACATCTTCTCGACACCCGCCCACCTTGACGTTGCCGTAGTTGTTCCGATTGCCCGTGACCTCTTCCAACAGATCCAACACGGGCTCGCGATATTTCCAGGCCCACATGAAGACCGTGTCATAACCGATGAAGTGCCCGGCCAGACCCACCCAAAGCAGATGGCTGTGGATGCGCTCCAGCTCGTTGATGATCGTTCGCACGTAGAGGGCCCGCTCCGGAGGCGTGACGCCGGCGATCTCCTCGACAGCCTGGACATACGCCAACGGGTGGGACGCCGAGCAGATCCCGCAGACGCGCGAGACCAAGTACGGCACCTGGTCGAACTGCAAGGTCTCGCTGAGCTTCTCAATGCCGCGATGATTGTAGGAGATTCGCATGTCAATATCCGTAACGGTCTCGCCATCAACGGTGAGCTGAAAGAACTCCATCTCCTCCTGCAGGGGATGGAATGGCCCCACCGCAAGAACGGATTTTCGTACTGCCTCACTCATTTTTGTACTTCCTTCCGCAACGGATACACGCCCTCGGGCCAATCGTCGCTCAGGATAAGCCGTCGCAAATTGGGGTGGTTCCGGAACTTGATGCCCAGGAGATCGTGCATTTCGCGTTCGATCCATTCGGCGCCGGGAATCAGCGGCGCGATGGAATCCAATTCCGGCGCCTCACGGTCGCGGATAAACGCCTTTACCGTAATGATACAGCCGGACTCATCATCCGAAAAATGATGGAGGACCTCGAAACAATCCTCCGCGTCGAGCCCCGTTGAGATCACGAATCGCAAACCGAGATCCTCAAACAGGAACCGGCAGACCTCGTAGACGTTCGTAGCTTCACACGGCAGGAACACCCGGTTCTCCGCTTTGCGCTCGATGCCTGCGATCCTATCCTGGATCTGCGACAACTGGTTGTCCAACTCGTTCTGTTGCATGTTTTTCTTTCGGTTGCAGGGCTGAAAGAGCCTTCACTACGCCTGAGATCATCGCCTCGGGTTTCGGGGGACAGCCCGGCACATAAGCAATGATGGCATTCGGGTCAATCTGCCTGATAACGTTGTCCACCGGGCCAGCCATGTGGTACCCCCCTTCAAAGATACCCATGCCGCACGCACACGCCCCCATGCAGAACACCACACAAGGCTTAGGCGTCTGCCGATAGACTTCTCGCAAACGATTCGCTGCCTGGCGTGTACATCCTCCTGTCACAAGCAAGGCATCCGCATGGCGGGGGGAGCCCACCAGCTTAATCCCGAATCGCTCCACGTCAAACTTCGGTGTCAGCAGATTCACAATTTCGATGTCGCAGTTGTTGCAGGCCCCCGTGTTGACGTGGAACACCCAAATCGACTTCTTCAACGACCACAGTTTCCAATCCATAGGCTCACCTAAAGCCACGCGATGCCGTAATAGTTGCCGAGCGACGCCAGGACCACGGCGACGGCCAGGACCGTCCCGCAGTAGAACCAGAAAAATCGCATGGCCTGATCGATGCGGACACGCGGGTTTGTATTCTTGATCAGGATCACGAGGACCAGGACAAGCACGTACTTGCCGATTCCCCATAACAGCGACCAGCCGGCGACCTCGATGCCGCCCAGGAAGACCACCACCAGAAACAGCGGCAGGGCGACGAGCATCATCGCCTGCATGAGTTTCCAGACGGCCAGCAGGGCTCCGGAATACTCGATCATCATGCCGCTGGCGACCTCGGTCTCCGATTCGGCGATATCGAAGGGCACGAACCCCAACTTGGCCTGTACGCACAGCAGGGCCACGAGGAATGCCAGCGCTCCCGATATGCTCAGGACCGGCGCATGCTGGGAAATGGCGGCCAGACTCAATTGGGCGCCCGGCTCGGCCAAGCCGGCCGTCTTGATGATGACGACGATGAAGGCGAGGACGAGCGGCAGCTCGTAGCTCAGCACCAGCTTCATCTCCCGGCTCGCGCCAACGGCCGCGTGCGGACTGCCGCTGGCGCTGCTGCCCAGAATCAGCGCCAACGAAGGAAGGACCATCAGATAAACGGCCACGATGATATCCCCCACATACGTGACCTGCGCCGTCGCCAGCCAGAGCACGGTCGAAAGCAACAGGACGCCGGAGAGTCCCACGAGCGGGGCGCCGACAAACACGGCTCGCTGCGCATCCTGCGGGATCAGGGTCTCTTTGCCCATCAGCTTCATCACATCGACCCCAGGCTGGTAGACCGGCGGGCCGACCCGGTACTGCACCAGCGCGCTGACCTTGCGGACCAGCCAGGAAGCGAACAGGCCCACGGCGAGCGTGAACACAAAGCCCGGGAAGATCAGGATCCAAAACACGTTCTGCATCGCATCGATCATTTCCTGGCCTCTTCCTTTTCTGTCAGGACCGGCTTCCAGATGCTGTCGTCCGCGACCTTGACCACAACGTCCTCGAAGATCTCGACCGAATCTTTGCCGGGCCGGACTTCGCCGTAATCGACGCTGCCGTCGCCACAGGTCTGCACGCACAACGGCTTTTCTCCCGGTTGCAGCCGGCCCCGGCAAACGTCGCACACACTGCTCGGAAAGGGAATCAGATCGGTGTAGACGGCCCCGAACGGGCAAGCGATCGCACACGTGCCGCAGCCGGTGCAGAGCATGTTCGCCCGCTTGAGAACGCCTGCATCGTGCGTTTCGCTCGGGATCTTCTCCAGCGCCCCGCGCGGACACGCCGTGACGCAGGGAGCCCCCTCGCACCGCCGGCAAATCAACGCGAACCGAACCATCTCCAGCAGCGCGTCGAAGCCCTTGTTCTCAGGATGATGCTTGTACGAGCACAGGATGCCGGACTGCTCCTGCGTTCTCGTCTTCGCTAAGTCGATGATCAGCTTCGGACTCATAGTCCCTCGACTCTTTCTGCGATTCATGCTAATCCCATATCTTCGGGTATTTGCTGATTTGCTCGTACGTGAAGACGGGACCATCCTTGCAGACGTAGTATCGGCCGAGCATGCAGTGTCCGCACTTGCCGACACCGCAGCTCATGTTCTTCTCCATGGACAGATAGATGCTTTTCGGATCGAACCCGAATTCCAGCAGAGTGACGGTGGCGAACTTCATCATGATGGGCGGCCCGCAGACGACCGCCACGGCGTTGTCGATATCCACGTCCTTGCGGTCGAGAATCGTGGTAACTACCCCGACGTGGCCATCCCAATCGCCGTTGGTCTTGTCGACGGTCAGCTTGATCTGAACGCCCTTGAGCTTCTGCCACTGGCCAAAGAGCGTCTTCTTATAGATGAAATCTTCCGGGGTCCGCGCCCCGAACCGGCAGACCACGGATTTGAAATCCTCGATGCGGTCCACCAACGTGAGAAACAGCGAACGGATCGGGGCCAGGCCCACGCCGCCGCCGACGATGTAGATCTCTTTGCCGGCGAACTCGTCCACGGGATAGCCCTTGCCATACGGCCCGCGAATGCCGACCGGCTGGCCCTTCCGGCACTCGTGCAGCAGCCCCGTGACGTGGCCCGCCTTCATGATGGTGATCTCCATCTTCTCCGTCATAGCCGGTGATGAAGAAGGCGTAAAGGGCGCCTCGCCTTCGCCCGGTAGCGTCAGCTCGACGAACTGGCCCGTGTCAAACGTGAACTCCGCCTCGGGCTGGATGACGAAACTTTTAATCGTGGGTGACTCTTCGATGATCTCCACGATCTCGCCGTTAATCGGTTGGTAGATGTTCGCTGTCATTTTGCAGCTTTCGCGACTTTCGAATCCCTGTCCCGAAGTTCATCATTCAACTTTTTGAGCACCACGCGGATGTCGACATCCCCGGCCTCGGCATCGACGCACCGGCCGCAGCCGACACACATGTCGATCCCATAGCGGTCGAGGAAATAGGCGAATTTGTGCATGAGCCGGTGCCGGAGCCTGTCACCCAGCACGCGGCGGGGGTTTGCCCCCCCTGCCACTTCGGCGTAACCGGCCCGCATACAACTATCCCACATCTTCGTCTTGGCGAAGTAGTCCTTGCGCTTCGTATCGTACAGATAGAAGCAGTGACACGTCGGGCAGACCCGAGTGCAGGCCTGACACTCGACACACGTTCGAGCCGCTTCATCGAACACGTCCGAATCGTATCGCCCTTCCACGATTTCTCGAACCGGCGCATCGAGCCGAAATTCGGCGTTCCTCTCCTCCAATTGGCGTTGGGCTTCCGTGCGCAGTCTTTTTCGCTCCGCCAGCAGGGCATCGGGGACATCACCGAACAGGTCCGCGTGTGTGAACAGGAAGTTTCTTCCTTTGGATGAACCCGCCTGAATGATGAAACCATCGGTCACGACCGAGACGTTCAGGTCGAATCCGCTCTCAGGGTAGGGTTTGCCCTCGAGAACATTGCAGAAGCAGCTTTCGCCGGGCGCCGAACAGTCCGAGGATACCGTGAACATCGCCTCCCGACGAGCCACGTACGATGGGTCCTTGAAGTCCTCCTCCGTGAAGACCTTGTCGAGAATCTCGATGGAACGCAGGTCGCACGCTTTCAGCCCGAAGACAGCATAGGGCTTGACCTCCTCCGGCTCCGCCGGTTGCGGAAAGACGGCCGCAAGCTCCCGCAACGGAAACAGGAATTCCTTCACAGGCGTACACATCCGTATCTCGTTGAATTCGGCCTCTGTGCTTGCCCCCGGATCGTATCGTTTGCACACGAGGTGGTCGCCGACCTGATACGGGATATACAGGTCCATTTTTTCTGCGACGGCATCGAGAAACGGCTTCAGCCTACTGATGAAGACTCTTTCCATCCTTCACCCACTTTGGCGACGATTCCAGGCCGGCCCACCTGCACGCTGCACGGCAGCTTCCAGCTCCCGCCGCCTGCGACCAAGCCTCAACCTCTTGTCTGAAAACGAGTTATATACACTCACTCAGCCCGCCGACATGTAGTACGGCAGGCGAGCCAAGTCCATCGCAATATCAATCGTGATCACCTTCACGCGCTTGGGAACCGTAATATACCGGGGGGAGAAATTCAGGATCGCCCGGACACCGGCCCCGACAAGCCTGTCGGCCATGTCCTGGGAAGCGCCTTCCGGCACGGCGATAATTCCAAGATAGATGTCTCGCGCATCCAAGTCGGCTAACCGTGCGACATCCTCGACAAGCACGCCGGCTTTCCTTCGACCGATCTTCCTCTTGTCAATGTCGAAGGCCGCCGTGATTTCGAATCCATACGTGCGAAAACCGGGAAATGCCAGCAGCGCGGACCCCAGATTGCCGACTCCCACCAGCGCCACTCTGTGCCCTATGTCGAGGTGGAGGATCTTGTTGATGCGTCTGATAAGATGGCTCAGCTTGTAGCCGACGCCCGGTGTGCCGAAATCCCCGAAGTAGGAAAAATCCTTCCGGATCTGCCACGGGTTCACCCCCAGCATACCCGCAAGGTCCTTGCTGGATACGCTCTCCATCCCCTCCTGAGAAAGGTGCATTGCCCCCCGCAAGTACACCGGCAGGCGCCGAATCGTCTCATTGGGAATCCTGCGATACCGCATAGCACACCAGCCAATTGGTGATTGTGTTCACTTTCACAAGATACCATCCCCATTTTAGAGTCGAAGCGTACATTGTCAAGAGGAATTAACATTTTTGCCGACCAGGGGCATTTGCATAAGCCTTTACGCAATAAGAACTTGCCCTGCATTAAAAATTTTTTATAAGGGACTCTTGCAATTCTTGGCTTGTGGACGTTCTCGTGCCGTGGAGAGATCCGCAATGCGAATGTCCCGCGATCCCGGACGACTCAATGGGCTGGGTCACTCGGCCCGTTCGGCACGGTAAAGATGAACGTACTGCCCCCATCCGGATTGTTTTCCACCCAGATCCGGCCTCCATGTCTCTCGACGACCTCCTTGGCAAAGGCCAGTCCCAGGCCCGTCCCATCCCGCTCGGCCTCCCGGGCGTTGTCGGCCCGGTAGAACTCGTCGAAGACGCGCTCCAAATCGGCCTCGGGGACGCCGATTCCCGTGTCGGCAACCTTCACCTGAATGAATTCGCCGTTCCGCGTCACCTCCAGGCAGACCTTGCCTCCCTCAGGGGTATACTTGACCGCATTGAAGAGCAGATTGGTGACCGTCTCTTCAATGAGCACGGCCTCCCCCATCACCTCGTCAACCGCCGGATCGATCTGATGGCTTACAACGATGGATTTCTTCTGGGCACGGTTTTGAATCGATGCCAGTGAATTGAAGATGCAGTTCCGCAGAGACACCCGCTCCACCTCCAGCCGCCCCGTCAACTTCATCCGCGTCAGTTTCAGCAGGGACGTGATGAAGTCCATACACTTCGCAGCCCGCCGGTGAGCCCTCTCCACAAGGTCTTTCTGCTTCTCGTTCAGCGGCCCAACCATCTCGGTAAAGACGATATCCAGGCAGCTCTGCACCGCCGCTAAATGGCCCTTGATGTCATGCGTCAGACGCAGCACATACTGGTTCTTCAGTGTATCCTTCTCCTGCAGCAATGCATTGGCTTGCCCGTAGCTCTTCTGCTGCCTGCGGAGCTGTTCGGTGATCGAGGTGGTCATGTAGACGACCAGGTACAGGGTTACCGTAAAGACGAACAGAAAACCGAAGACGAACGTGCTGTCCCGATAGAGCCCGTGTCCGGCGAAACCCACCAGGTCATAATGCCGGATCACTTCCATGCCCTCAAGAATGACGAGACCTCCGAAAAGCATGACCGCCAGCGTCGCCTGCAGGTAGCTCTGCCGCTTGGAACGCAGGATGCTCGCGATGATCATGTGAAAAACGAAGAAGAATGAGAAGGGATTCTCGATACCGCCGGAGAAATGCAGAATCGTCGCGAGGATGAACAAATCGGCGGAGATCTGGAAGGTGAGAATCCCCCCGATCTTCGTTTCGGAAGGCTCCTTGCCAGCCCATGTCCAGTACCGGAGCAGATCGTAAAGGACGAAATTGTACACGGCCAGCACGCCCGCGACGACATATAACGCAAGAACGGGAAGGGAGACATCCATGAATTCGTAGGCAATGAAGGAGGTAACCACCAGAGCCCCGATGGCTACCCACCGGAGCTTGATGAGCCAGGATGCCCTCTGAATCAGGCTGCTACTCGTAAGAAGGTATTCCATACTACTCAGGACTTCTGAAGGAGGTCCGCGACCATCTCCAGAAGCACGTCCGGCTTGACCGGCTTATCCAGGTACTCCTCGACCGGCAGCCAGGAGGTATCGCCGGCCGTGTCCTTGAAATCCAAGCCCGTCTTGTGTTTGACCGCCGTCAGCATCAGGATGGGGATATCCTTGTACTGCGCGTCATGCTTGAGTTCGCGCGCCAGCTCGAAACCCTCCTGGCTGGTCCGCATCATCACATCGAGAATGATCAGGTCCGGGCGGGCCTCCGTCATCCGCTCCATGCCCTCCGTGCCGTCCTGCGCGCGGCAGACTTCATACCCTTTGTTCTCCAGGACCACCGTCATCGCCTCGGTGATGTCAGGATCATCATCAATGATCAAAATCCTGCCTTGTCCCATATAGCCTCCTTGGGCAACCTGAGACTGCCAACTTATGGTGATAGTTTCCATATTACACATTGGGGTCCCCCCGCGTCAACAGAGATAGCGCCGAATACACTCACGCCAAATCTCGAATGAGAACCGGTTGCCAGCGCTGATCCCGGGAGAGGTCGAACAGGACCCCTGGGTCGGCCCCGCACCGTGGCGCCCGTTCCACGCGACGCTCATTCGCGGGGGCTTCCGGGCATACCGAAACTGCTCCGGCGGCGGAATGACCGACGGGCGTTGTCATGGTTTTGACGGCGCGCCGTTCTGTTTGGGTCTGCACGAGACGGGTCCTGTCGGAATCATACCGCCCGACGGCAAGGATCACGAGCGCCTCACGTACCGGTTTGCCGATGGAGTCACCATCTACCACGGTCGTGGCCTGTCTTGCGCAGCGGCCACCGCGTCCCTGGCAATGATCGCGTTCTCCCTGATCTGAAAATCGAACATACCGACGCAGGTAAAATCCGCCCCATTCTCAAAGGCGTATTTGAATCCGTCGCGGGGATGAATGGCTCCTGCCGCCAATACCTTGAAAGCAATCCAGGGCCTGCGCACGGTCCTCATGAACTCGACGGTCTTCTCCGGCGCGATCGACCAGATGTTGTCATGGTCACGCGGTCCGCCGCTGTCGACGTTGAACTCGACCCTCTGTTCCTTCGGCGTGGCGGACCAGTAGTTGCCGAGGTGCAGAGTCTTCATGTAGAAGTCGGGCTGTATCCCTGCCCTCTCCACGGCCTTCGGCACTTCCAGGGAGTGGCCGCCAATCCCGGCGACCAGGCCGCGGCCCTTGATGAACTCGACCGCCTTGCCAAGAAGGTCCACCCGGCCGTGACTGACGAAGCTATCCCCAACGCCGCCCTGCACGTACGCCCCGACGGCCCCACGATCGATGGCCCTCTGGATGTCGCTTGTCACGTCATCGCTTTTCGGATGGACCTGGGCGATCCACTGGATCCGCCCCCCGCGCTCCTTCCAATACCGGTTCAGATAATCCGAGGAGGCCGTGATGATCGCTTTGATCCCGTTCTCCTCCGCCAACTGAAGGGTGTCCATGATCCTCTCCTCCGTGGCGTAGGCCTTGAACAGCTCGCGAAGATACTGCAGGTCGCGGCTATGCGACCAGCCGCTGAACTGATTGCCGCCGATGATCAGCCGGCTGATTGTGAGAGAACCGATCTTACCCGTCGGCATTTCTATTCCAGACATTCTCAACCTCCATCAAATAAAACTCTCCGTGGCCAATACGACTCACGCCACCGGCCTGGCCTCGCGAAGAACGTCGCCCTTGATGCCGGAACCGGGCCCCGTGGGGACGTTGATCGCGCCGTTCTCGAGGCGCAGCGGTGGATCGTACCATGGGCCGGTCTGCTCCAGGCCGCCTTTGTACTCCTGGAAGTCGCCCATATTCGGAGTGAACGAAGCGAAGTGCAGCACATCGACGTAGCCCACGCCCCCGCCGGACATGTGGGGGATCACCGACATCCCCGCCCGGGCCGCCATGCGAGCGACCCGCGCCGCGCGAATGAAGCCACCATTATAGTGCAAGTCCGGCTGAACGACTTGAACCGCTTCGTTGTCAATCATCCATCGAAATCGACGCAGACTCGTTTCCTGCTCCCCGCCCGCAATCGGGATCTCCAGCGCGTCCGCCACGCGTTTCGTCTCTTCGAGATAATCGAACGGACAGGGCTCTTCGAACATATTGATGCCGTGGTCCTGAAGCAGCCTGCCGATCTCGATGGCCTTCGGTGCATCGTAAGAGCCGTTGGAGTCGGCGTAGATCGTGACCTTATCGCCGAGGGCCTTTCGAACAATGCGGAGGAGCCCCTCGGACCGGCCGGGGAACGAATCGGCGTTATTGCTCATGCGCCCGCCGACCTTGAACTTCACCGCCCGCGTCCCGGTGCGCTCGATGTGTCCGGCCAGGACCTTCACCTCCTGCTCCGGCGTCGTATCGCGATTGCCGCTGGCGACGTAGATCGGGACCTCCCGGCGGACCACGCCACCGAACAACTCCCCGATGGATTTGGCCGCCACCTTGCCCAGCAGATCGAGGAGGCTGAACTCGACCCACGCCACACAGCACCAGAACGCCACCCCCGAAAGCTTGTAGTTGCTCTTGTAGAGATAGACACCATCAATGAGCGATTCCAAGTCTCGCGCATCCTTGCCGATGAAGTACGGAATCACGAGCTGCTGCAAAATGGGGGCCAGATATTTCACTCGCCCGTTGGTCACGGCGATGCCTTCCGCGCCGTCGGCGCTGCGGGTGCGGATGAAATAATTCCTCTCATCTTGGAGCAACTCAATCGAGGCGATGCGGACCGGCGACGTGATCGAGTCGAGCTTCAACAAACGGGCGGAAGCAGCTTCGTCCAACTGGCGGACCGTGGGTTTCGCCGCGAATGCAGGCACAGCAACACCGCCGCACAGACCGACGGCGGACTTCATGAAACAACGACGATTCAACTTCATGTTCGTTCTCCAAACCGGGATATATCTTGCTCTCTCGATCTCAATTCCCAATGTGGCCCATCAACGCGGGTCAATGTGAAATGGCCTTGCAGGATTTCGCCTCGCAAGTCCAACGTGATCAGGCCCTCCTTCTCGTCCGACCCGTGGCACGTTCCACGATCGACGAGCCTCACTTTGCCCGTTCCCTTCTGGACGGGCCCTTCATACGTGAGGAACTTGAGCGGATGGTCGAATATCCGGACGACCCGAACCGCATGGTCCAGGACCGCTTCCGTCGGCTGCTCCAGACGAAACGTGGCCAGAACATCGCCTCTCTCGATCATGAAGTCCCAATGGACTCCTTCGGGCGTCGTATGCTCCTGAACCACGAAGCGATGACCCATCATCCTCTTTCACCTCCAAGCCCCGGCGGTTTCCGGCGTTATATCGCCGTTCCGTGGCGATCGGGCCGTTTCTTCGAGGAATTTCACCGTACCGACAATATAGTTGCCCGGCGGCGTGAACTATCCTATGATATAGCAGTAATCTATCAAGAGCCAGGGGAGCCGACGGGCGGATAATCTGCCGGCCGGCTGAGAATTCACCGCGTGTGTGATGACCCTACGAACCTGATCGGGTTAAGACCTGCGAAGGGAGGCTTGCGGCAAAGCATGGCACTCCGTTTGCAGGGGTGCCTTTTTCTTTGGGACGGGCTGCGATGAAATCGCTGCAAATCAACGGCCAACTCCGGCAGTTCCCGCCGGATGAGATGCCTGCCACGCTCTCGGCGCTGGTCGAGAAGCTGGGGATCGCGGCCGCCACGGTCGTGGCGGAGGTAGACGGGACAATCGTCAGGCCTGACGCGTTCGCCCGTACGCCTCTGAGCGACGGGCAGGCCATTGAGCTTGTGAAATTCATGGGCGGAGGTTGATCCAATGGACAAGCTGGTCATCGCCGGCAGGCAATTCGATTCACGACTGCTCGTGGGGACGGGCAAGTTCGCATCCCCGAAGGTCATGGCCCAGGCCCTGGCCGCTTCCGGCGCCCGGATAGTGACGGTCGCACTTCGCCGGGTGGACATCGATAATGCGAACGACGATACGCTCCGGCAGATCGACCGCGACAGGGTTCTGCTTCTGCCGAACACCTCCGGTGCCAGAGACGCGGAAGAGGCCGTCCGCCTGTCCCGGCTGGCCCGGGCGGCCACCGACATCAACTGGGTGAAGCTCGAAGTCACGCCGGACCCGTACCATCTCCTGCCGGACCCGGTGGAGACGCTCAAGGCCGCTGAAATACTGGTGAAGGACGGTTTCGTTGTCCTGCCCTACATCAACGCGGACCCCATCCTGGCGAGAAAGCTCCAGGATGTCGGCACCGCAACCGTGATGCCGCTGGGTAGCCCGATTGGCTCGAACCAGGGGCTCAAAACGCGTGATGCTCTGGAGATCATCATCGAGCAGAGCAATGTGCCGGTTGTTGTGGACGCCGGGCTCGGTCTGCCCTCACATGCGGCCGAGGCCATGGAATTAGGGGCCGACGCCGTGCTCATCAACACGGCCATCGCCACCGCGGCGAACCCCGCCGAGATGGCCAGGGCCTTCAAGCTTGCCGTCGAGGCCGGGCGAACTGCTTATTTGTCCGGCCCACGTGCTCCGAGCGCACGAGCCGAGGCATCAAGCCCGTTGACGGGCTTCCTGAGGGAGTAAGATGAACGTCTCAGCGACGCCATCCCGTTCTGCGGACTCCATCAAGGCAATCCTTGAGAAGCAGCGGCTCGACCGGGATCAGGACTTGTGGCGACAGCGACTGCAAGAGGTGACGTCGCAGAATGTGGAAGTCGCTCTCGCGTGGCGGCCGGGCTCTTACAATCCCATGAAACTGCTCGCTCTGGTCTCGCCGGCGGCTGAGGCCTATCTCGAACAGATGGCCGAGGTATCGCAGAAACTGACGCTGCAGCGCTTCGGACGGACGATCAGGCTCTATGCACCGCTGTACCTGTCCAGCTACTGCGTCAACCGCTGCCGGTACTGCGGCTTCAACCAGGACAACCGGTTCGAACGAGTCCGGCTGACCATCCCACAGGCCGTGGCCGAGGCGGAGATCATTGCCCGCGAAGGATTCCGCGACCTCCTGCTGGTCAGCAGCGAAGACAGAGACTTCATCACGGTGTCCTATCTGACAGACCTGGCGAAGAAACTGAGAGGCGCGTTCAGTTCCCTGGGCATTGAGATCTATCAGATGACGGCTGCGGAATACGCCAGGCTGTTCGATGCGGGCATTGAAGGGGTAACGCTCTACCAGGAGACCTACGACCGGCCCACCTACGCCCGCTACCACCCGGCCGGTCCAAAGGCCGACTATGACAAAAGGCTGCGAGGTCCCGACGATTTCGCCGGTGCGGGGATGCGCGAGATCGGGCTCGGCGTGCTGCTTGGCTTGGCGGACTGGCGGCTTGAGACCCTGGCGCTGGGGGAACACGCCTTTCACCTTTTCAAACGCTACTGGCAATCCCGCATATCGTTCTCATTCCCCCGACTGCGGCCGGCCTGTGGCGTGCCGCCGGAGGAGTTTCGTCATCTCGTGACCGACAGGAACCTCCTCCAGATGATGCTCGCCCTGCGGCTGTGCTTCGCCGACGCCGGGCTCGTGCTGTCCACGCGAGAGCGAGCCAAGCTGCGGGATCGACTCGTCAGGCTCGGCATAACGAAAATGAGCGCAGGTAGCCGGACCAACCCGGGAGGCTACTCGGGGCAGCACCCAGGCACCGGCCAATTCGAAGTGGACGACACGCGAAGCCCGTCCGAGATCGCAACGATGCTTGATGCCCAGGGACTTGAGCCAGTTTGGAAGGACTGGGATCGAGCGTTCCTAAGCTCTTGAAAATCAATGATTTATATAGCATCACCCCAATCGGATCGACGCCGTTCCCGCCTTCGATGGGCGCTCTCGAAGAATTTTTCTTTTTCCCCGGATGACTCATTGACCGAACTCGATCCAGACGCTATAGTATAATCATCACTATTCCGATTGCTTTACTGATATAATCGAGTTTCCATGAGAATCTCAAAGAAATGCTACTATGCCCTGCGGGCTCTTTTTGAACTCGCCCTTCGTTGCACGACTACCCCTGTCGCCGTCACGGAGATTGCGAGCGATCAGGATATACCACCACGATTCCTGGAAACGATCTTGAATGAGTTGCGCCATGCCGGCCTTGTCGTTTCCCATCGCGGAAATGCCGGGGGATACAGTCTGGCCATTCCCGCGGAAGAGATCACCGTCGCCGATGTCCTCAAGGTGATGCAGGGTCCTATATCCGTGATGGCTGCACATGACACCCGGGGCAGCAATGGAAAGTACCTCTGTGGAGACTCCGCATTTGACGAGTTTTGGGAGATGGTGAACGGATCGATCACGCAACTCTGCCGGGAAACGAGTCTTGCGGACTTGGTCAGACGGGAACGGATGAGTGAACACAGGCCGGTGCCGGATTATGTCATCTGAACGCACTCAAGGAGTTGCTTTTTTGAAGCAATTGTATAGTAGTCCCATGGGATTCATCTGGCATTGAGGCGAAGGGCAATGGAATCGCACTCCAGAAGTATCGTGAAAGCCGTCACGTGGCGGGCCGGTGGAACGGTCGTGACCTCTCTCATTGCCTGGATGATTACCGGTGAAGCC
>CBFDDG010000019.1:0-20336 GCA_965603505.1 uncultured Phycisphaerae bacterium
ACAGAAGACCGAGCGTATTCTCTGGAGATCTTTCACCCTGGTGCCCCTTCGTTAGGTACCTCTATGGTTCAATGCGAGGATTCTGATTACATCCCGACACAAAAAAGGCAGAAAAATCGAAAAACGCCCCGCACTCCGCCGAAGCCCCGAACCCGTACGACTCGGCGACGTGCCGGACGGAGAATCCAGCGAGCCCGCCGGTGAGCGTTGCGTCTTCGCTGGGCTATCCTGCGCGTGTGTTCTCTTCCCCGCAGATTTCCCGGTACAGCCACGTCTTGGCGAAGGCCCAATAGCGCTCGGCCGTGCGAGACGAAACACCCAGGATCTCGGCGATGCTGACCAGAGGCAACCCCGCAAAGCAGTGCAGCTTGACCAGATCGGCAACGACGGCGTCCGCGCCGGCAAGCTTCATCAGGGCCTCGTCCAGAGCAAGCAGATCGTCAGCATCCACGCCCATGTCCACCGGCAGATCCACCACGTCGAGACCCACCTTGTCCATACCTCCTCCTCGCCTGTGGGTTCTCTTGCGCCGGGCGTTCTCGACGAGAATGCGCCGCATGGCCTCTGCCGCGGCGGCGAAGAAATGGCCGCGATTGTCCCAACCGTGGGGCTCGTCGCCGACCAGGCGAATGTAGGCCTCGTGCACCAGAGCGGTGGCCTGAAGGGTTTGGCCCGGAGGCTCGTGGGACAGCTTGCGTGCAGCGAGGAGGCGCAGTTCTTCGTAGACCAACGGCAAGAGTTCGTCCGTAGCCGTTGCATCGCCCCCTGCGATCGCGTTCAAAATACGAGTGACATCAGTCATGGCTATGCCCTGCTGTTCGGATCTCGAATGGGCCTATTCTCGGGAATCGCCGGCCGTTTTTCAAGCGGCAATGCAGCGGCCCGCTTCCCCCGCGGCCGGGCTACGGCGTCCGGCGCGTGCGGCGCTGTTGGACGGCCAGGAGAACCACATAGAGCGCGGCAGCGACGATAAGCAGGGTGACGCAGAGGTCTTTGACCTGGTCGCGCGTGATGTGGCGGTAGGCGATCCGCCAGAGAGGCCATGCGTGGGAAGGCCATAAGAGATGGACGTCCGGGTGGTAGGTGGCGTCGATGAGAACGTGGAGCCAGACGCCGAGGACGCCGGAGATCACCATCTTACGCAAGCCCGATTCGTACGGCAGGCGGAGCAGGTGCATCAGACGGGCGAACAGCGGCCGGAGCGGGTACGCGGCAAGGCCCCAGGCGCCCCCCACCACGGCCCCGAACAACAGCGTGTGGGCGTAGCGGTGCGTCGGATAGCCCAGGTCCAGGCCGGCGATGAGCAGGACCTCGAGATCGACGGCGACGTTGGCCAGGAGGAAGACGGGCAGGTCGAGCCGGCGTTTGAACAGCAGGCCGACGAGGCCGCTGGGACCGAAATGGTAAGGCGTAAAGGGCATAGAGCTACTCCAGGAGGTCGGATCGTAACGGAGCCGGGAGGAAAAATCAAAAGTCAAAGAGCAAGATTGCGGATTTGGCCTGCGGCCAAGCGAAAATCAAACTGCAAAAAGCAAAATCGTGACTTCGGCTTGCGGCCGAAGCTCCTCTAATACGGATTAGGGAAACTTCTTGCGCAATCGGATTCTGTCATCCTGAGCCGAAGGCGAAGAGCCTGTCCTGAGCTTCGAAGGAATCTGGCCCACGAATGAGGGGTTTCTTCCCTGCGCAGCCCAGATCCTTCACTGCGCTTCGCTCCGTTCAGGATGACATGCCGCGCACGAATTAATCGTAATCCGTATAATGGGACGCGCGCGCCATCCTCCGGATCTGAGGCGCACGCCACGGGCCGCAACCCCACCATCCTGCCGACGGAACATTTTGGATTTTGCTTTGTCATTTTGATCTTTGCGGTCTGGTCTTTACTTTTCCCCCGCCGGCACCCATCCGTCTCCGGCGTGTCGCGCGGAGGGCGAACGTCCGAGAACAATGGGTCAAGATCGATGCGAACGGTTGATTACGGGCGGAATCCCCGCGGGCGCGAGACCCCCGCAGGCACAAGATGGGACGGGGCGCGGCGGGCTCAGCAGAGGGCTAGGTAACTTGCGATCGCCAGGATGAGAATGCGTCGCTTCGTCATCGTAAACGGCAGCCAAATTTGATAATAAAACCGAGCCATCAGCATTCTTCTGCCCCCCAGGACCCTTACTTCTAATGACCTTTCTGATGGATGTATTATACCGCCAACGGGGGTGCCCATGCAAGGGAAAATCGCCGCTTTTCTCTGTAAATCATGTCTGTTGCAATGCTTATATCCGGACCTTGCGCCCGCGAGCGAATCGGCACAGACGGTACGATGGGCCGGGATCGAGCGGAAACGGAGGCATCAGACGTCTCACTTCCGGAGATTCTCCAGGCGGCGGGCCGCGGCGGTCAACGCAGGTGGTGTTCTTCCTGGCAAGCAGCCATAGCGGCGGCACTCACCCCGCCGAAACAGCCGGGCGGAACCCCGATTACCCGCGCTCCGTAATATTTCCTTGACGGGGTGCCGCCGGGTCAGTATATTGCGCGCTTGACGTGTCGTTGTGAGGGCGTCGGGCAGGCGCTAAGCAGCGGGGGCCACGAAATCCCGGTTGAACCAAACAGTGAGCGCATAGCGTTTCGAGACGCAACCGCCTCATAAGGAGAGCATAATGGAATCGATGCAGCACGTATTGGCGTTCATCACGATGCCCGGTCACACGGAATGGCTCATCATCCTCGTGATCGCGCTGCTGATTTTCGGCCGCCGGTTGCCCGAGATCGCCCGCAGTGTCGGCCGAAGCCTGACCGAGTTCAAGAAGGGCATCAACGAGGCGAAGGAGTCTACCGATGAAGTGGTGGACGACGTCAAGAAGATCAAAGATGACGTGGTCACCGACGTGAAGCAAGCCTCCGGCGTGAACGACGCGGACAAGACCCAGTAATCGCTCGACGCACCCATCCCTTTCGTCCCGACCACACAGATGGCCAGAACCAACAAGAGCCGCGATCCGTTGCATGGCACGATGAGCCTCGGCGATCATCTGGAGGAGCTGCGCGCCCGGCTGATCCTCGCCATCCTGGGCTTAGTCATCGGGGCGGTTGTCAGCCTGATCTTCGGCAAGCACATCCTGCGGTTCATGGAATACCCATACAACCACGTGATCCGAACGCGCATCGTGAATGAAGAAGCCCCGCGCATGGAGAGGGAAATCCTGGTCTTCGTCGAGGTGTTCTTCGACGAACTGGCGAAGGGATTGGCCCGCGACCCCAACGAGTCCGATCCCAATGCCCTGTCTTCCGCCTCGCCCGCTCTCGACCCGAACGAGGTCGCGTTCTTCCGCCAGATCTCGGCTAATGCGGTGGCGGCCTGGGCGGATGGGATGAAGGAAGCCGCCAAATACGACGACTTGCCGTTCGAGCTGCGGCTCAAGACACTGGCCCCGGCCGAGGCCTTCGTTGCCTACATGAAGATCGCCCTCATCGCCGGGTTGATCCTGACCTGCCCGTGGGTCTTCTACCAGATCTGGATGTTCGTCGCCGCCGGCCTCTACGCACACGAGCGCCATTACGTCCGCACGGCAGTCCCCTTCTCCGCCGGCCTGTTCGTCGTCGGCGCCCTGTTCTTCCTCTTCGTCATCGCGCCATTGTCGCTCAAGTTCTTCCTCTTCTTTGGTGATAGGGTCGGCGTCGCCAACAACTGGACGCTCCAGCGCTACATCTCCTTCATCACGGTCCTGATGCTCGTTTTCGGCATCGCCTTCCAAACGCCGATCGCCATCTTTATCCTGGTCCGCACGGGCCTGGTCGGGCTTCCGACGCTCCGCCGTGGCCGCAAGTACGTCCTGCTCGGCATCGTCGTCGTAGCCGCCGTCGCCACCCCGCCCGACATCATCAGCCAGGTCTCGCTGGCGATCCCCCTGTACGGCCTGTACGAGATTGGCATGGTCCTCGCCCACATTGCCGAGAAGAAACCCAAAGAGGCCGAGAAGCAGTCATCATAATCGCCCTTCGCAAAGCCGCGACAGGGGCCTTCATGATGCAGAACATACCACCCAGCTCACGTTGACAGCGGACCGCGTCGGTGCTAAGTTATTGCCTATGGCTCGTTTCCTGTGCGTTGCAGTTTTGATCTTCTGCCTTCTGACGGCGGCCGGCTGTGAGACCCCGCCGGCGGAGGAAGAGCAAATCTGGAAGGACATCAAGCTGGCCGAGATCGCCCCCCCGCGGGGCGACCGACTGGACCCACCCAAGTTCCTCGGGACGGTCAACATGGAGGTCCAGGTCATGGAACTGCCGGCGGATCACGTGGACCAGCTCGACGATCTCTGGGCAATCCTGTCGGCCAAGCCTATCCGGATGACCAGCTACAACGCGTTCTCGTACAATTCGTTCCGCGTCCGGGCCGGGCGCACCGAGAACTGGAAGCGGATTGAGGAAGTCCTTATGACGGCGGACACTCAGAAGGTGTCCACCATGTCACTCGCTGTGCCGGATAATGACACCTCCGATTTCCCCGTCGCCAATCTGCCTGTCGGGCGGCAGATTGCCTTCATCGGTTCCAACCTGATGAGGCAGACGGCCAATGTCGGGCCGGGGATGCTGACGCTGCGTCTGCGGGCCGAGCCGATTCCGTGGGCTCGCGGCGTCCGCAAGATCATCGCCTACCCCGTCTACACGCTGCCCATCACCAGCACGATCGCGCAATTCCAGGACCAGACCCGTCAGCGCGAGTTCTACTTCGCCCCGGCCGCCTTCGCCCTCCAGATGGGGCCGGGCGATCTGGTCGTTCTCGGGCCCGACCAGTACAGCGGCGAGCGCTCCACGCTCGGCGGGATCTTCTTCAACCAGCCGGAAGGGAGACTGTTCTTCAACCCCGGCAAACGCACACCGCCCGAACACAAGCCCGCTGTCCGCCTCTATATCCTCGTGTGCACCGGGGTCAGTAGCTGAAGACCATGCGATCCGCCAACGTCGCCCTTGTTCGATGTGAGGACTATGAGCCGGCCCGGGTGAGCGACGCCGTCCGACGACAGTTCGAACTCCTCGGCGGCGTGGATGCATTCGTCAAACGAGGCGACAGGGTCCTGCTCAAGCCCAATTTCATCGCGCCCCGCTCGCACCATCGCAGTGCCGCCCAGACCCACCCGGCCGTCATCCTTGAGGTCGCGCGACTTCTAAAGGATTGCGGGGCCAGGCCGTTCGTCGCGGATTCGCCCGCATGGACCAACACGGCGAACTGCGCCCGCGTGCTGGAGTTGACCGAGCCGCTCGAAAAGCTCGGCGTCCCCATCCGGCAACTGGATGCGCCGAGAAAAGTAAGACTCGGACCGGGACTGCCGAGAGTGGGCATCAGTTCGGCCGCGCTCGACGCCGATGTCATCATCAATCTGCCGAAGTTCAAGGCCCATCAGCAGTTGGGCGCCACGTTCGCCGTCAAGAACATGTTCGGCTGCGTCAGCGGCAAGCACAAGGCCCTCTGGCACTTTCGCAAAGGCGACACGGCGGAGGAGTTCAGCGAACTGCTCCTCGGCATCTATCAGTATCTCCACCCCGCGCTGACGATCATCGATGGAATCGTCGCGATGGAGGGACAGGGGCCGATCCGCGGCGACAGCAAGCCGCTCGGCTGGCTCATCGGCGGCACCGATCCCATCGCCTGCGAGATGGTCTGCTCCCGCCTGATCGACCTCAAGCCGGAGCAGCTCCCCATCGTCCAAACGGCGAAGAAGCTTGGCTTCGGCTGCGCAGATATGAGCCGAATAGAAATCCTCGGCGATCCCCTGCCGACAAAGCCTTGCGCCGATTTCGCCCCGGCCCACCTGGTGCCCATCAAGTTCACATTCGGCCGCATCTGTCGCAGCGTCGCCCGGCAGATCCTCCTGCTCCTCCGCGGCGTCAAAGCACCGAGAGATCGAACCGCCAAAGATGCATAGAGGGATCTCACACGAGCGTGTGGAGGAGATCAACCCCGGGAGGACGATCATCAACAAGCTCCCGATTGCTACTGTCATCCGGATGGGGATGGCTTCAAAGCGAATGGCTCAGGAAGCGGATTTGCAGGGTTGCGTTGGAAAGCAGGGGCTCGCGGCGGGCGGTGTCCGCGAAACCAAGGGCGGCGTAGAAACGGATGGCCGGCTCGTTGGTCTCGGTCACCTGGGTTTCGAGAGTGCTGGCCCCCTGCTCGACGGCCCAGGCCTTCACCGCCTCCGCCAGGGCACGCCCGATGCCGTAGCGTCGGTGCCGCGGATCGACCCATGCCTTTGCCAGCGTCACGGTGTCCCGCGTGTCCCAATGCATCGCGCCGTCACGCCAGCGGCCGAGGAAGCCGGCGATGAATCCGATCGGCTCGGGTCTGGCCATCGCGACGAAGGCCGCCGCCTGCGTCGGTCCCGCCAGTTGTCGCGCTCGGGCGTCCCACTGTTCGGCCGTCATGGCCTGCGCCGTCGCGAGCGGTTCGCTGAACGCGTCCGGCGAATCCGCATACATCCGCAGATGCAACTCTCGCAGCAGACTCCCGTCCGACGGGCTGATCCGTCGTGTTTCCATCAGGGACATTCGCAAGCCCTCCTACGCGATCCCATCTTTGATCCTCGCGTAGAGCCACTGGTCGAGGATTCTGCCGTCTTTGAACACGCTGGCGCGGAGGCACGCTTCGCGCTGGAAGCCGGCCTTTTCCAGCACGCGGACGGAGGCCGCGTTGTCGGCAAAGACCGCTGCGGAGATGCGGTAGACCTCGAGGTTCTCGAAGGCCCACGCCGTGAACCGCCGGACGGCCTCGCTCATGATCCCCCGGCCCCAGTACGGCTCGGCCAGCCAGTAGCCAAGCTCGGCGGCGAAGCGATGCACGTCCGCCCCAAACTCCAAGCCGATGCCCCCGATGGCTTCGACGTTCGTGGCGACGGCAAATGTGACACGCGGGTCCTGCTTGAGCACGACCGAAAGAAACGCCTTCGCATCGCAGAGGGTGTAGGGGTGGGGAAACCGGTCGCGCAGCCACATCGCAATGTTGCGGTTGTTCGCATACTTCGCGATCGAAGCGGCATCCTCCCGGCTCCAATCCCGAATCACGTATTCGTCAAACTCGATTCTCACAGGCAACGTCCACACGCGTACGCCCGACGGCTCCGATCCTTGAATAGACAACCTTCGATGTGAATAATAGCGGGTTCCGTGCGGGCTCGCTATTCTTTTCGGGGGCGTTGTCCCATCCCCATCCGTTTGTCCTGGGCCAGCAGCTCGACTGCTTCGGCGACCCGCCGGCGCCGGGTCTCCTCTCGCTTGGCGCTGGCGACCCAGTAGATGAACTGCTTGCGGTACGTCGGGGCCAGCCCCTCGAAGTTCCGCCGGGCCTGCGTGTCCTTTGCCAGGGCCGCTGCCAATTCCGCAGGGAGGCGCGTCACGTCCTCCCGCTGCGCCGCCTTGTCCCACTGGCCGTTCGCCTTCGCCTCGCTGACCTTGGCCAGACCGACCTCGGTCATGCGACCCTCCTCGATCATCTTGTGGACGCGCTGCTTGTTCCGCTCCGACCAGATGCTGTTCTTTCGGCGGGGCGAGAATCGGATCGTATGCTTCTCATCGTCGATGCGTTTGAGCGGGCCGTCGATCCAACCAAAGCACAGCGCCTCTTCGATGGCCTCTTCATAGGCCAGACCCGGCTTTCTCACGTGCTTCTTATAGAAGATCAGCCATATCTCCTTCTTCGTGGCGTGGTGCTCCGCCAGCCACGTTCGCCACTGCCCTCGGTCGTGCATAGGCCTTCGATGGCTTTGGGCCATGCTCTTGCCCTCTCGTTTCCTGTCAGGGGGATTTGTCTGTCAGCTCTCTGAGGCAGTCCAACGACGACTTGCCCTGCTTGTGCCCAACGAGATCCAGCACTTTCATAAGCGCTTTGAGCAGCCTGGGCAACCCGGAATGCGCAAAATCCACTTCGTGAACGATCTCAGTCCCGGCATGGACCGGGCACAGCCGGAATGTTTCGTCCACATACCCCCCGCCGCGGAAAGCATCGCCGGAGAACCGAATCGTGAGTACCTGACCCGCCCGGCAGTCAAGCACTTCGCAATCCGTCTCTCGCTCGGCTCCCCTGAGGCGAAAGGCGGCTTTGAAACGCAGCCCGAGCCGGACCCTGTCTTCCTCGACGTGACACCGCGCGCACTTCGGGTTCCACAACTCCATCAGACTCGGATCACTGAGAATCGCCCAGACCCGGTCGGCCGTGGCGTTCATGCGGATTCGCTCACGCAGAACCATCTCGCCCTTCTCGACTCGCCGCCACTGCCAGCCCCAGAAATCCGATGGCGAACAGCAGGGCCCCCAGCAGATGGGGAATCCCCATCATCGACAGGATCTTCCCGCCGACAGGTCCCTCGAACAGGTCCGTCGACATCAGGACGGTCATGAGGACGTAGCCCGTCGTGGTCACGACCAGGATGCACGCGCCGAGCAGTGCGGAGATGGCTCCGCCCCCCTGCTCACGCCGGAGAAAAAGGATGGCCCCGATCAATACGATCAGCCAGACAATCAGATGAGAGGCCTGGAGAAACAGCGTGTAAAACCTCATGGCAACTTCCTTCCTTTCACTCCAAATCAGTTACTTATGTTGTCTTCTGGACGTAAGGTCTTTATACGAGGATCTGTGGTCTGTCGTGGCCAAGGACGATGGGATCATGGGGCGAAATCCGGAAGCAGGCACACCAAGCACAGCGATGACTGACTCTCAGTAATCTTTAAACCGTCTCATCCACTCGGGCCAGTCGGCGGGCTGGCAGCCGCCGGCGGTGGTCCAGGGGCCGCTGGTGTTGAACTGCCGATGCCACTTGAAGGTCCACAGCTCTTTGAGTCCGATCTTCCTGCTGGAGAAGTCGAGGAAGAGCCCGTTGACGAAGCCGTCGTGACGGTTCAGGCAGAAACGCACCATGCGTCCGTCGCCGGCTTCATCCCATCCTTGCCCGTCGTATACGGGAGGACCGTCAACCGAGTCGACGACGCCGTTGTAGCGCTGGGATCCGAGGAACAGGGGTACGTAGGCGGCGCCCGCCACCGTCGGCCCGCGCCAGTACCAGTCGGCCTGCCCGCGAGGTTCGCGGTCTGGCTGGATGTCCACACAATAGCCGTTGATCCCGTAACTGCCCTTCATGGGTTTGGCCCAGTGGTCCTGGTTCATGTAGCCCCAGGCCATGGTAACGCCGACGTCCGTGCCCTCGACGCCTTCACCGATGCCATTCTCGTCAACCCATGGCTTCGTCGCATTCGGACAACAGGTAAACTCGTCATCCCATTTATGGTAGCTCCTCATCGCGCTGACCCACCGATTGGATTGCGGCTGGGCCGTATGACCCGCCATGAACCGGCCATCGTACTCTTCCGCATACATCGCGAAGAACAAACCCCATTGTTTGAGCCGGCTCAGGCAGGCAACGCCTCTGGCCTGTTTCTTGACCCGCTGCAGAGCCGGCATCAAGATCGCCATCAGCAGGGCAATGATGGCGATGACGACCAGGAGCTCTATCAGCGTAAAACCACGTTGCCTGCGCATGACGTTGTGTCCTTTTCAGTAAGACCGGGATTTGCCATTTGACGTCATAATCGACACTCCTACACGCCACACGGTCAATGATACTACAATCGGGGCCTCGATTTCAACACGCTTGGCCATCAATACGGCCCGGAAGCCTTTCAGAAAGGCCCGGAAACGCTCAAATCGGCCGAAATTCCGGCATCTTGACACTTCTTCGACGCACATCGACCGGCGATTTCTCGCCAGTGGTACAAGACGGGAGGTTATAGGAACTTCTCGATGATGACCTCGTCGACGTATCGGTCGCCGAATTTCGCCTGCCTCCGGGCGACGCCGACGATACGGAAGTTCTGCTTGCGGTAGGCGGCCAACGCTGCAGGATTGTCGGCCCGCACGCAGGTGAAGATCTTCTCGTAGCCCCTTTGTCGACTGGCCTCAAACGTCGCCTCAAACAGCCGCGAGCCGATACCCTGGTGACGATACTCCAGGCTCACGAAGGTGGCAATGACGCCCACATGGTCGAATGCATGCGTGTATGCCGCGAATGATTCCAGCGTCTGAAAACCCACAACCGGCCCGCTCTCTCGACTTTCCGCCACATGGAAGACTCCCCGCTCGGGGAATTTCAGGATAAACTTGCGTTCCTGCTCCACGGTCACCGGCGTATCGAGTGCCGTATACTCTCCGGCTTCGATGATCGGGTTAAGAATGGCAACTATCGCCTCGGCATCCTCCGGCCGGGCCTCTCTGATCGATACATCCATTGCCGCGCTCCTTTGTCCCCGCCAATGGCCCCGCTGCTTTAGTTCCCATCAAGACGATAAAGATCCCCGATACGCCAATTCCACACCTGACGGATGCCTCCCAATCAACAACCTGCGACACCGCGCAGAAGGTCGCAAGGGCACAAGCCCTACTCGTCGGACTCGCAGATACGTTTATGGCTTATGGGTACGATCACAGCATTTCTTCGAGGATTTCGGCGGCGTCCTGGACGAGTTTGGGGCAGATGGTCCGGAAGAGGCCCTCCTGCGTGGCGCGTTGGACGCCATCGGGCGTGCTGATGTCGCAGCCGAGCAGCTCCTTGCAGACGACCGTGTTGTTTCGCTGCTGGAACCGGGCGGCGAACTCGCGGATGGCGGCGTAGACGTTCTCGCGGCCGCCGCGCTGGTCGCAATCGGTCCGGGCGTGCTTCAGGCCGAGGACCATGAAGGCGCCCGTGACGGCCCCGCAGGTCTGGGCCAGGCGCATCCCGCCGGCGAAGCCGGAGCCCAGCTTCATCGCCTGCTCGCGCGGCAGGCCGAGCGAGGGTCCGTACGTGCCGGCAATCGCTTGGGAACAGGCCGCTCCGCGACAGAACCATTCAACCGCGTCATCCACTCTGCTCATAGCACAACTCCAACTGAAACATCCACCATGGCCCAGAAGCACGCGGCCATTTTAAGAGACAGTGGGCGCCATGTCCACGCTCGCACCGCCCTTCCAGCGGGATGAAAGGCGTCAGCCCCATAGGTCCCATGTGTCCTATGGCTTTCCCCCGGCGCGCGTTGACGCCCGCGTCGTATGCGGCTAATATCGAGGCAATGGCAAAGGAACACGCACAAATCAATATCTTGGGCATTGAGACAAGCTGCGACGAGACGGCCGCAGCAGTTGTCGCGGACGGGCGCAAAGTCCGGTCCTCCGTCGTGGCTTCGCAGACGAAGCTGCACGAGAAGTACGGCGGCGTCGTGCCGGAGATCGCATCGCGGGCGCACATCGAGAAAATCTATCCCGTCATCCGCGAGGCGATGGAGCGAGCCGGCGTCGGCAAGGACGAGATCGACGCCGTCGCCGTGGCCAACCAGCCGGGGTTGACGATTGCGCTGGTGGTGGGCGTCACGGCGGCCAAGACGCTGAGCTTCATGTGGGGCAAGCCGCTCATCGCCATCAATCACCTGCACGCCCATCTGCAATCGGCGATGCTCAGCGAGGAGAAGCTGGAGCTTCCCGCCGTGGCGCTGATCGTCTCCGGCGGGCACACGTGTCTCTACGAGGCGGATTCGCCCCTGGAACTGCGGCTGCTGGGCTCGACCATCGACGACGCGGCCGGCGAGGCCTTCGACAAGGTGGCCACCATCCTGAAGCTGTCCTATCCCGGCGGGCCGAATATCGAGCGGCTGGCGAAAACAGGCGATCCGAAGGCGATCGCCTTTCCGCGTTCCATGCTGGGGCGGGATTCGCTGGACTTCTCCTTCAGCGGGCTCAAGACGGCCGTGCTCTACTTCTGCCGGGGACAGGACATGCAGGGCCAGGACCGCGTCGGCTTGATGAGCAAGCGCCAGATCGCCGATATCGCGGCGTCATTTCAGGCGGCGGTGATCGACGTGCTCATCAAGAAAACCCGGCGTGCAGCGGACCGAATCGGCGCAAAGACCGTGCTACTCGGCGGCGGCGTGGCCGCCAACGGCACGCTGCGCGAAGCGATGCACAGGATGTGCGACAAGAACCGGCCCCCGCGAAGGCTGTTGGTCGCCCCGAAACAGTATTGCACGGACAACGCTGTTATGGTAGCCTCGCTGGCCTATCATAAGTACAGGGCCGGGCTGTTCGCGCCGCTGAGCCTGGAGCCGAGCGCGACCGGCTGAGATGCCGCAGGCAGATCGAAACCGACATTCGAGGATTGGTCCCATTCAACCGGAGCAATTGAGACAACTGTTGGAGCAGGTCAGGGGCGGGCAGGTGGACATCGACGAAGCGATGAACCGGCTTCGCCACCTGCCGTTCGAGGACCTGGGCTTCGCCCGGGTGGACCACCACCGGCAGCTTCGCAAGGGATTCCCGGAGGTCATCTTCTGCCCCGGCAAGACGACCGAGCAGATCATCGGCATCTTTGAGTCCCTTGCATCGAAGGGCAATAACGTCCTGGCGACGCGGGCTGGGCCGGAGGTCTTCGACGCTCTTTCGAAGACCGGCAAGTTCCCCGGCGTGAGGTATGAGGAATTGGCCCGCGCCATCGTGCTGGAGCAGAAAGAGATGACGCCGTCCAAGAGCGTGCTGCCGATCGTGACCGCTGGAACGGCCGACCTGTCCGTGGCCACGGAGGCGAAAGTCACGGCCGAGATCATGGGCCAGCGGACCGAGCTGCTATGCGACGTCGGCGTGGCCGGCCTGCACCGGCTGCTCGGATCTCTGTCCAAGCTGGAGCAGGCGAACGTCATCGTCGTCGTGGCCGGCATGGAAGGGGCGCTGGCGAGCGTGCTGGGCGGGTTGGTGAGCTGTCCGGTGATCGCCGTGCCGACCAGCGTCGGGTACGGCGCGAACTTCCAGGGCCTGTCCGCCCTGCTGACCATGCTCAATAGCTGCGCCACGGGGATCACCGTCGTCAATATCGACAACGGCTTCTCGGCGGCGGTCACCGCCACGATGATCAACAGAAAGATTGACGGGACCGGGTGAGATATGGAGATCGTGCGCAGCGTTCCGAAGCTTCCACCGAGACCGGCAGAGGGGCACAAGGGCACGTTCGGCAGGGTCCTCGTGGTCGCCGGCAGCATGGGCATGACCGGAGCAGCCGCCCTGACCGGCCGCGCGGCACTGCGTGTCGGTGCGGGACTCGTGCGGGTCGCCACGGCCAAGAGCGCTTTACCCGTCGTGGCATCCATTGAGCCGTCCTATACGACCCTGCCCCTGGCCGAGGATACGGCCGGCCGGATCGCATCGAAGGCGACCAATACCATTCTGAACGCAGCGCAGGAGAATGATGTCGTTGCCGTCGGCCCGGGCATGGGCCAGAGCGCCGGCCTGCGCTGCGTGGTCGAGGCCCTGCTGCAGCAGAACGGTCTGCGGCTCGTCATCGACGGGGATGGCCTGAATAACCTCAGCAGGCTCACTGGCTGGCCGGACAAATGCAAGGCGAACGTCGTCCTGACGCCCCATCCCGGCGAGATGAAGCGGCTGATGTTCGGGCTCTTTCGCGAACAGAGCGAAGCCAGTCGCCAGGAGATCGCCGTCGGAGTGGCTCAATCCACAAAGACCGTCATCGCTCTCAAGGGTGCCGGCACAGTGGTCACCGACGGTCGGCGTGCCTACACGAACACCACCGGCAATCCCGGTATGGGCACCGCCGGCTCGGGCGACGTCCTGACGGGCGTCATCGCCGCACTGATGGGTCAGGGCATGAGTGATTTCGATGCAACCGTGCTCGCGGTCTATCTTCACGGCCTGGCGGGCGATATTGCCGCGGACCGGCTCGGCCAGATCAGCGTGATGGCAACGGACCTCATCGACGCCCTGCCCGAGGCCTTCCAGAAGGCAACCTGTTGTTGACACTGCCGCCGGTCACCGTCCAGTCTAATAGCACCGACTCGACCCCACAGCGAACCGAAATACGGCGCCCCTTCGGCGTACACTACGCCGTGGTGAGACTTCGATTCGCGGTCTGGAAGAATAAGGGGAGAGATGGCGCACGGGCCGTGTCCAGCCCTCCCCTTCGGGTTTAGCTACTTAGCCATTGAAGACATCGCGTTGCGTAGGCGCTCGCGACCAAGCCGAAGCATAGACAGCATGGCTCTGCCGAGTTCTGCCGTCATACAACTACACTAAAATCTCGGCTTTACCCTGATCGTCACGGTAGCCACGTGCACATTCTTCGAGCCACCGGGCGTCTTGCTCAGATCGGCGTTCTTGAGCTTCGCACAGACCGTTACCGTACCGCCGGGAGTATCGATGTCCGCCGGGTTGAGGCTGGCAGAATACTGTCCGGGGACTGCGCCGGTTGCAGAAATCGAGCAGCTCAGCGAGACGTTGAGATTGCACTCGACTTTCATGTCCGTGCAGCCTTCATACTCGTGAATGCTCTTCTGCTGCAATTTGATCTTGAGCTTGCTCTGATCCTTGATTCGGACCCAGTAGCCTACATCCATGACGACCGGAATCGTGGACAATTCCTGGAAGATGAACTCACATGGCCAATCGTGGATCTTGATCTCGCCTGCCTGTGCTGTCGTGGCCAGAAGCGCAACGGCCGCAACTAAGAAGAAACTCCTTTTCATCACGATACCTCCTTAAAACGTAACCCTCGCTCCGCGTGGACCGGCAGGGCCCACTGAAGCCAGTTCCGGTGCCTTCGGCCAGGCAGTACACATGCCTGCACCCCGCACCGGAGCGGACATTCACACTCTCAGCGACTTGGTCGAGCCTGCCCGCTCATGATTCGACCAGCCACGGCCCCTGGGACAATGCAGAGATTCAGCCCTGGTTTGTCCTTTGCACTTGGAATCTGCCCCCCTTTCGCCCCAAGAGAGGGCCAGCCTCTCTGGGCGACCTGCAAGCCGTCCCCAGCCTGCGAGCGCATCCTTTCGTCACGTACCTCCTTTCTCCCCCGTCCTTCCGTGGGACTGTGTTAGGCATAGCACCTTTCCATAGGTTCTGGGTCATCCAATAACCGGATAATGCCGATCCAACAGCCTCAGCCGTAAGACCCGGCCTTACCTTCCCTGTGGCGTCAAACGGTCGCGCCCGCCACACAAATCTCGTGCGCAGGTATACACGTCGAGCCACGTTCCGTCGGAAACACCTCCATCCGTGAGGTCTGCCAACAACACCCGCACCAAGTGGGATCTGAGAAGAATCTCCATAAGACTTCTCCCACTCGATACGCACGACATAGTAGGGCCATAGGGAGTCGGGGTCAAGTAGGGAAATTCCCTATCTTTTCAAAAAATGTAGTCATCCCGAAATCAGGACAATGCACCGACAGTGGGAGGTTCGATGACGCACAGCCACTGTCAAGCAAGAGGGGAGTGGCAAAAGAAACAGGGATGCCGTCACATAGGTGGGTACTCGTATCTTCCGAGACATCGGCACGTTGCCATACCGTAGCAGGATCAGATAGGAGGGCCTTGAAGGGGCGGAGTAGGTCTTGTGGACGATCGGACAACCGGAGCGATAGGAACGAAAGGCGCGAAGCGGCCCGCGGCGCACGGCGCGTGTGTGACTACGTCTTGCGGCCCCTTGTAGGTCGTGCGTCCCCGCACGACCTCTTCGGGCGAGCGGGGACGCTCGCCCTACCACGCGAAATCCCGCACGTGCCCACCCGGGCCACAAAAGCTGGGCACACACCGCGGCGCAAGGAAGGAGGATTTTGTTGCAGCGGGTGCCGAAGCCGCTATAATGCGGCTCCGTGTGTCGCAAGGTTTGGGGAGCCGCACAAGGAAAGGATCCGGCATGGTATTCAGCGCCCTTGACATCATCGTGTTCATCGCCTTCGTTACGGCGGTCATTACGACCGGTTTGCTCAAGAGCCGTCACGAAAAGACCAGCGAGGACTACTTTCTGGCCGGGCGAGGGCTGAAATGGTGGCTCATCGGCTTCTCGCTGATCGCCGCCAACATCTCGTCGGAGCAGTTGGTGGGCATGAGCGGCAACGCGGCCAGTCACATCGGCCTGGCCATCGCAAGCTACGAGTGGATGGCGGCCATCACGCTCGTGGTCGTCGCCTTCGCCTTTCTGCCCTACTTCCTTCGGGCCGGCATCTATACCATGCCCGAGTTCCTCGAGTATCGCTACAACGCCACGGCACGGACGATCATGGCCATCTTGACGCTGCTGGTCTATATGTTGCTCCTGGGCTCCGTCACGTATTCCGGAGCGCTGACCGCCCATACGATGGCCGGGAAGATGGGCTACGACGTGTCCATTCTGACTGCCTCCCTGGTGATCGGCATTATCGCCATGGTTTATGTCGTCGCCGGAGGACTGAAGGCCTGTGCGTGGGCCGACCTGATTCAAGGCAGTTCCCTGATTCTGGGCGGGGCGGTCGTCATGATCTTTGCCTTCCGGAAACTCGGCGCTGCCACGGATGAACTCGCCTTCGTGGAGAACGTCAAGACCGGCGCGCTTGGAGTGAAGACCTTCGCGCAGGACACGGGAGCCTTGGATCGGTTCTGGGACCTGAACAGAGTCCGCATGAATATGTTTCTCCCCAAGGACGACAAGACGCTTCCCTGGACCGCACTGATGTTGGGACTGTGGATCCCGAACTTCTACTACTGGGGCCTGAACCAATATATCACCCAGCGGACCCTGGCCTCCAAGTCGCTGTCGGAGGGGCAGAAGGGCATCGTATTCTCGGCCTTCATGAAGCTGCTGATTCCGTTCGTGGTCGTGATTCCCGGGATCATCGCCTTCAATCTGTTCGCCAAGGACATGCAGAATCAATCGGTGCACGACAACGCTCCGGTTCTGGCCAAGTACCTCAAGGCGAATCCGCAAACGCAATTAGTGGAAACCGGCGAGGCGCCAAGCGAAGCAGCCATCGCCGCATGGCCCGCCGGGCGATTCCTGATCGCCCTCTATCCTGATGAGACGGGGATGAAGGCGGCCAAGACGCAGAACCCGTTTGTGTTGCCCTTGACCCAGAAGCAATTCGATGGACTCTTGGTTGAGGAGTACACCGTCTTTGAATCCGCCGACAAAGCATGGAAACACGCCTTTCCGGCACTGGCCGCTGAGCTTGACGCCTATAACCAGGAGGTCCGGGAGGCAGCCCAGAGCGCCAAGGCGAAGGTCGCAACCGAGAAGTGCATCGCCTACAAGTACGATACGGCTCTCGGACAACTGCTCAGCAGCGTGCTGCCGCAGCGAACGGGTTTGGTCGGCTTTGTCCTGGCCGCCTTGCTCGGCGCGATCGTTAGCTCGCTGGCGGCCATGCTTAATGCCGCATCGACGATCTTCAGCATGGACATCTTCAAGAAACACATCAGCCCCAACGCAGGCCAGGGAACGATCGTGTTCCTCGGCCGCGTGTGCGTGGTGGTCTTCACGGGCATTGCGATCTGGCTGGCCCCGAAACTCGGCGATCCCAAGATCAGCAACAGCATCTTCACGATCATTCAGGCCAGTCAGGGTTTTCTCTCGCCCGGCATCCTCTCCGTGTTCGCATTTGGCCTGCTGGTCCGCAAGGCCCCGCCGATCGCGGGCGTCGTAGGGCTGCTGCTGAACGTCGCCGCGTATGGGTTCCTCTGGTACCTGTCCACCATTCCGTGGATCATGGCGAATCCTACGCTCGAGGTCGTCATCGGCAACTTCCTGAACCGCATGGCCCTCTGCTTCGCCCTGTGCCTGATTGTGATGGCCATCATCACCTACCTCAAGCCGCTGCCGGAACCGATGGAGTTCAAGCAGCAGTCAGCGTTGGATTTGATGTCGTCCAAGGGCGCCATGGTCGCCGGCGTGGTCGTCGTGATCATCACGCTCGCTCTCTACGTCATCTTCAGTCCGATTGGCGTCGCGAAATAAAGGAAGAATCGGCAAACACATTCGTGTGGACGCCGCTGGAGAACCGAAACATAGAATGCCACTTCACCAACGGCCCCTTCGAAGTCACCGGAGAGGCCGTTTTTCTTGGGGCCTGCTTCCCATTCGTCTTACTGAATCCGCAGGCTCGGAATCGTCGTGTCGTCGAGGTGGAGTTGGCGGACATCCTTCAGAATCACCGAATCTGAGACGTTGTCGTATCGCGGGAATCTGAAGGTATTGAGGGCCAGGTCGTTCACATCCTCGCAGATCATGACCGGGCGCTGGTCGGGCTCGCGGCAGGTGAGGCGAACGTCTTCGAGCGTGAGGTTCTCGACATTGCGGGCGTAGAAGCCCCAGGCGGGCAGGGCGCGGGCATCGACGCCGGGGGCTTTGATCTGGCCGGACGCCTTGTCTATCGTTCCGCCGCCTTCGAACTCAATGTCCACGTCGCGAAAGATGACGTTCTTGAAGGGCGTCTCGGCCCAGCTTTCGACGGAGCAGGCGGCGCGGTAGACGCCGGTAGCCGTCACGCGGCTGACGGTGATCCGCCCGGCGGTATTGCCCGGCTTCATCATGAAGTGAAACGGCGTGGTCACGTTTTCCATCGTGATATCGGAGATCAGAACGTCATCGAGATCGCCGATGGTCTTATCCCACGCGCCCGGCTGGAGGTTGATCCCGGCGAGCATGTTGTAGCGGTCCGACGTACGGTGCGGGTGGACGCCGGGACCGTAGAACAGGCAATCGCGGATGATCAGGTGCGTGGCCGGACCGATCAGCCGGATGCCGTTGCAGGAAGAGTTCACGATGCAGTCGGAGATGACGACGTTCTCCCAGTAGCGGCCGGCGATCGAATCATCCCCCGTGTAGAAGCGGCAGTCCGTGATGCTGATGTCCCGGCACGGATGCCCCGGCGCACCACGGAAGTGCACGCCGTCCCAGCCGCCAGCGAATTTGACGTTGTGAATGTCCACGCGGTCGCTGATCTGGAAGAAGATGGCGTAATTCGCCGAATCCACGAAGAACACGTCGCGGATGGTGACATCGCGGCAGTTGATGAACACAAATGTGTGCGGCCCGCGCATCCGCTCCTCGCCCGTCGGATCGAAGACCTTGTTCCCGTCGATCACGCCGGCGCCGGCGATGGCGATATCCTCCAGGCCGTCCCCGAGGATCAAGGCCCTGTGCCACTTGCCCCAACGGGCCTCGGGCATGAACGCCGGCAGTGTCGGATGCTGATACAGATTGGGGTCCGGGGCGCCGACGAGCGCAGCGCCCGACTCCAGGAACAATGTGACGTGGCTCTTGAGGTGCACGGTCGCCGAGAGGTACCGGCCGGGCGGAAATCGGACTTGCCCCCCGCCTGCCGCCGCACAAGCCTCGACGGCCTTGTTGATTGCTGCCGTATCGAGGGCTTCCCCATCCCCCGCCGCCCCGTAGTCGCGGACATCGAAGATGCCCGCTCCGCCGGCGACGCAGGCCTGAGCCAGCACCGCTGACAATACGATCGAAACCAGCCAGGCAGTCTTGCTGTGAGTGAAAGTTCCCCTTGCATGCACCATAAGATGGTCTCCTATGCTCTGTTCCTCCCCATCGCGCTTACACCGGCTTTGCCCGACCACGTGTTTAACAGAAACCGACCCGACGGGCAAGAGCGATGGACGTAAGCCTAAGAATGGCACGCAGTTGTTGCGAACACCGGGGCAGGTCGGTCATAGGGATTCGAGCTTGATAAGCGGGCCCCATTCGACTATATTCACCGGCGTCGTTGAAAATGCACGCGGCCGAGAACCTTTTTCACAGAGGTCGGGATGGAACTGACACGAGAAGACCGGGCAGCTCTGGAGACCCTCCAGCAGTTGGCGAGCGAGAACAAGATCGACATCGCCGGCGGCAAATTGCGGCGGACCTCGTCGCGCTTCTGCCTCGGCGTCGAGCATGGCGACTACAACGGAACCGAGTTGTTCGGCGTCGGGACCGACCGGTTCATCTGGCTCGCCTACAAACCGAACGGCACGAACAAGGTTCGGCTCTTCAGCGGCAACTTCCCGAACGACGGCGTCGTCGAGTACACGATCGGCAACGTGCCGGCCCCGAAGTCGCCCGAGATCGCCGAGACGTGGGGCCGATTCGCCTACGGGACCGACCACATCCTCAAACGCGAAGGATTCGAGCTTGCCCAGGGCATCGACGGCGTCCTCTACGGCAACATCCCGGGCGGCGGGATGAGCCGCTCGGCCTCATTGTGCATCAACCTGATCCTGTCGCTGTTCGACGCCAACGGGATCGAGGTCGAGGAGAAAGTGCGGATCGTCGATCTGGCCCAGGCCGTTGAGAACGACTATATCGGCTCGCCCTGCGGCAAGCTCGATCAGACGATGATCCTCTTCGCGAAAGAGGGCATGGGAACGCACTACAATCCGAAAGACCGCTCCATCGAGTACGTGCCCATCGGCGAGGGGGCGACGGATTTCCGCATCGTCGTGCTCGACACGGGCACGGATCGGCCGGGGCTGGAGAAATCGACCTACGCCGTGCGCCGGCGCGAGTGCGAAGA
>CBFDDG010000020.1:0-20171 GCA_965603505.1 uncultured Phycisphaerae bacterium
GCCAGTTTCTCATAGTGGGCCCGATCGGAGGTCAGTTTCTCCAGCGTCCTGACCCATGGGTCCACGTCCTGCTCGGGAATAATCGGGATCGGCAATCCTCTTTCATCATGGAGCGGTCTGTAATGCTCGAAGGGTCTCACGGGCAGAACGTAGTCGATTCCGAGCTTGGCCTCGGGCAGACCGCCCGAATCACTGGCGATCACCGGAATTCCATGGACCATGGTTTCCAGAGTGATTAGTGGGAATCCTTCCGGCCAAAGCGACGGCACGAGGAGGATCCCGGTCCGTTCCAGGATCGGAGCAACATCGTCACAAGGCGGGATGATTGTGACGTTCGGAAACTGCTGCAACAGACGGAGATCAGCCGCTGTCGTGCCCCAACTCGGCACCGCGGCGAATCCGATATGCGGCGTCCGAGCCACAATCTCTTTGAAGAGGGAGATCCCTTTGTAGGCACATGGATTGATGATGGTCACGAAGCCATTGCCGAAGCGGCCCATGCGCCGAAAGGGACCCATTCCATAGACTGGAAAAGCCAGCACGGCTGCATCACGTCCACATCCCTCGCGGATGCGCCGCTGCAGGTCGTTGCTGACGGCGATGATCCCATCGGTGTCTCTGATCCATGCTGCACCGGAGGGGTTCTCAAGGGCGTGACCGGGACCGAAGGGCAACTCCCAGGGAGAATGGGCGATGTAAACGGTTCGCGTGCTGCGATGCCGAAGGACCAGCTCCAACTGTATGCAGGAGGAAACCAGCGTTACCGTCGGCTCGAAGCTGTGAATCTCGCGAATAACGCTACGGTGCAGCAGAGAAGGGTCTTTGACCGCATGGATCGTGACCCCGTTGTATCTGAAGACGGTGGCGGTGGAAGAATCCACGTAAGCCACTCGCCTGCCCGCCAACTCGTCGAGAAGTCCGGCCGATGTTTGCAGATCCTGTTTGCCGGTTGCCGGGGCGACCACGTGACAGCGATGCCCTCTCGCAGCCAATCCCTCCATGAGGACCCGATTGGCTTTGTTCGCGCCGCCGCGAGCAGGAACGTACAACATGTTTTGGACCAGAAGAATCCTTATGGTTGATCTCCTCTCTCAACGGCGGAGTTCTCCAGTTGTCGTGCAAGAAGCACATGGCTTCCGGGGGAGATGCCTTCTCCATATGCATGAAGATGCTCGCTGTCCATGTCGCGAGAGTCTGCCCGATCGTTATACAGGGGATTGCATTCAGGACGGCTTGAGGCGAGATGGCTCAGAACGTCTCCCAGAGAACCGGTGTTGACGCCGGCGAGGAATCGTCCGGCGGCATTGCGGGATGCTTCAGAAAGCTCCCGATACTGTTCGCGATCGATCGATAGGGTTCGGATGGCATCTATCCATGGATGCAGGTCCTGATTCGGAATCACGGGTAGCGGAAATCCTCGATCATCGAAACGCGGCAAGTACCGTTCGATCGGACGGACCGGTAGGAGATAGGGCACGCCGAGTTTCGCGTCCACCAACCCGCCGTAGCGGCCGGCCAGGACGGGAATGCCGCGAAGCATGGCCTCCACGACAATCAGGCCGAAACCCTCACGGTACAGGGACGGAACAACCAGGATGCGGGTTCGGGCAAGGACCTCATCGATGTCTTCAACCGATTCCCAGACCTCCACGTTCGATATCGTCGCGAGCCGTTGCCGGTCCGTAGCCGTTGTCGCCCAACCGGCCAATGCGCCGAATCTCAGGTCGGGGAACTCTCGTGCCAGGCTCGCGAAGATCGAAATGCCTTTTACGGCGGATGGGTTGATCATGGTGATGCAACCGCCGTCGAAATTGCCATATCTTGAGAAAGGGCCTTGCCCGTAAACAGGCGGGTGGGCGACCAGAGGCTCGCGTCCCGTGTGATGCCGGACGTAGAGTGCCGTCTGCCGACCTATGGCAATGATGGCAGGGACCTGCTGCAGCAGGCCGGTTGCCAGGGGATTCGATGAGATGCTGTCCGGACCGAAGGAGAAATGCTGCGGCGTGTGGGCCATGTAGATGACCCGGGATGGGGAGATTCTCATGCATGTATTGAGTAGTAACTGCCCGGGATCGAGGGAGGACACCAGGACCCATGTCGGGTCGAACTCGCGTATCTGCCGGGCCACGTACCTGTGCAAGAACGTACGTTTGGTGACCGCGTGTATCTCTACGCCATTGAGATGGTACACCTCGACAAACGCGGACGAAGAGATCGGTCGGATGCCGAGAGCGCCAAGCGTGCGAAGGTATGCATCGTAGGTCGCGGGGCCCTGCGGGCCGAACGCCGGCGCCACGATGCGACACTCGTGTCCCTGACGGGCGAACTGCTCCATCCAGACTCTGTTCGCCCTGTTCTCGCCGCCGAGGGTAGGAACGTAGAAGATGCTCTGCGACAGGAGGAGTTTCATTGGCTCTGTCCTTCATGCAAGAGGAATGCTTCGACCTGCTCGTCCGTCAGGCCGTCGAGGTCCTCCAAGGCCTCAAGGATCTGTTCCGGCTCGGCCCATTCGATCTGACGCATCTCGACCACCGAAGCCAGTTCCTCGACGGTGGGCGCCTCAAAGATATCCTGGATGGACAATTCAAGCCCGAGCATATCGCGAAGCCGCGACAAGACCTGCGTAGCGAGCAGGGAATGCCCGCCCATGTCAAAGAAGTTGTGCTGTACGCCCACAGAGGGCATCCCCAGGAGGTCCTTCCAGATCTCACATACGGTCTTCTCCGTGGGGGTACGCGGGGGGATATGATCGTGCATGGCGTCGGCACCTGCGACGTATGGTTTTTTTGCTTCCATATCCTTGAGCACCAGCTCGATGCTGTGCAACTCTGCCGCGATCCTGCAAAGAAGGTGAGACTGTGCCTGGTTGCGAGGGACATCCGCCACCTCAATCGGGGCCGGGGCAGTCGATATCGGTCGTTCTTCGGATGCCGCTTCAGGGTCGAGCGTCGCGCCCATCGCGGATTCGGTCGGGAATCTGAAGACAAGGTCCTCACCGTCGGGTTGTCCGGAACCGATTTGCAGACTGTTCAGGAACTCCAAGGCGGGCTGATTCCGTCCCGTCGGGTGGAATCTTACGTTCACACGTGGGATATTTCGCTGCCTTGCGATTCGGCCAAGCTCCCGGAGCATGCGATGCTCCACACCTCGGCCCAGCACACGGCAGCTTAGCAGGAAGGCATCCAGCTCAATGGCGTCCGGGGTCGTGTCAAAGATCATGATCCCCACGAGGCCGTAATCGCCGAAGCGATCCTTCACTTTGACGACCAGACATTCACGCTCGCCTGAGGAGTGGATCCTCTGCATTTCGGACTCACAACGGCGAACCGCCGTGCAGTTGAACTGGTTTGTGCGATTCATCAGTTGTACCGCTCTCGGGATCTCATCCGGCGACATCGGCTGGATTCGAACGTCCAAATCGAGCCCGGCCAGGAACTCACGAAACGTCAGGGATTCTCTCTCGAACCGCAGCCTCGCGGCGTTCTGCACGTAGAATGTGGCCCGCGTTTGGTCCTCTCCGGTGATTTTCAGATGGTCGAAAGCCCAGACGTGCCTGAGAAACGTGGGAATGGCGCCTACCTCGGCAGGGAGTTGAACGGTCAGGACTTCGGGCAGTTCGGCACGAACCTCGGCACACTCGATCGGATTGTCGTCCACGAAGATGAAACTGTCCAGGCCAACGTTCAATTCGTTGGCGAGCGACTTGAGATTGTGGGACTTGTGCGTCCAGTTGAGGCGCCAGGATGTGATATGCTCACGTTTCAGCACCATGTCCGGATGCCGATCGAAAACCCGCCACACATCCAGCTCATTATTCCTGCTGCAGAGGCACAGGAGCATCCCGGCGTTGCGCTGCGCCACCATGAATTGTTGCAGGATGCGGTACGGGCCGTCGATGTTCACGTCCTCGAGGCGGTCCTCCCCACAGATTCCATCCCACAGGGTGTGGTCGCAGTCCAGAACGATCGCCTTATATGGGCGGCTTGTCAGAGCGTAGAGCCTGCGCGCGATCATGGTCGCCAGAGCGGCATGGAACGCGGGTGTATAAGGGATGTGTGCCTCCCTGTCCAGCACAGCATCGAACCCTGGCGCGACTGGATAGGTCGTCTGAAGCTCGGAACTGCTCACGCAACAAATGCCCGGTGTCTGGTGTAGATCGGCCAGGAGGGTCTCTTCCAGATTGCGAAAGATTGTGGCAAGCTCACCGTTCTCGACCACGGCCGGAGACACAGGACACATCATGGCCAGGTGTGGCACCGTCGACCGGCTCGCTGCGGATCGCATGGCGGCCAGAAAGTCCCGGGCCTTGCGCTCAAGCTCGTCCCGTTGCAGATTGATGCTGATGTCGCTGTCGTCCCGGGACCTGATCCAATCATCCGGCTTCACCAATACGACATTCAGGCCGTCGTCATTGGTCAGGATAAGACTCGCGGGCTCGAGCAACTGCTGGAATACCTGGTTATAAGGGGCGAACCGTATGCGAGATTCAAGTCCGAGTTCGCGCATCCAATAGGCAAGGGGCGGCTCGAGCGGTTCGGCCGTGAATGTGGCCGCAATGGCGATTGTCGTTTCTCGTCCCGTCGAGGCCATCATGCTCCCTCTATCGACTGCTGAGACGGCGATCGGTCCCATTCGTCACGGTCCTGACGTGAGCATCATCAAAGTATGCTGTAATCTGACCCTCCAGGAGAAGGCCAACGCCCCCTTTGATATCATGGTTCACGCGCCATGCAACCAGTTCCGCATTGTCCAGGCGCACCGTGATGACTCTCGCATCGAGCGTCACCTCCACCTGGTGCCAGACATCGGGCTGATACGCGGCGTGAAATGTTGTGAGCGGTTCTGTTGTTCCGTCCTCCTGTCGGACGAGCTGCATCTCCACGTCGTCCGATCCTTCCGTCGGTTTCCATTTCAATTGGTGAAAGTGATTCGGGTCCTGCACGCCGAACAGGAGTCCTGCGGTCGCCCGAGCGTCCTGGGTGGGCGCTCTTTTGACGGCCACACGGAATGAGTAATCGGACCAGTCATCCGCACGATAGAGGATCGCCGCCGAATCCTTCGACCGGCCGATGAGGGCATTCTCAACGTAACGATATTGCACGGCCGGTTTCTTGACGGTCCAGTCTCCGCGGATGACCTCCCAGCTCGCAAAATTGCCCACGTGACATCCGTCGAACCCATCGTAGAAGACATCGGAAAACACGATGCTGCAATCGTCGGGCGTAACGGTGGCGGAGTTTATGAACAGCACGTTCTGCAGAGAGACATTGTCGCTATGGTTGGAAAGCTGCAACAGATGCGCACCTTTGTTCAAGGGGATGCTGAACCCTCTGACCCAATGCCACTTCCGATAGACCGGATCATTCCCGATGATGGCTCTTTCGTGTTGGTCCACCTTCGCGAAGACGGCGTTGGTGCATTTGTCGAACCAGAGGGCGTTGGCCCACACGTGATACCTTCCATCGTGGGTCACATAGAAGCGGTAGGCGGCCTCACCGCCCGCCTGGCCTTTCCAGCCCGCGCCCACATTCGGTGCGATGCGCAGACCCTCCTGGCCCATCTCTCCAACGATCGCAATCTCGAACGGCCATACGACCGATTCCGGCCTTCCCAGATCCACGCTGACGCTGAAGGCGCGCCCTGCCGTAGTATCGATTGCCGTATAACCGTAAACCAGCATACAGGCCGACGGGAATAGAATCGCAGGAATCCTCTTAGTCACTTGCATGGAATGATGCCTCAAAGAGCGCATGCGTTTTCGCGATCAGTGCCAGCACGAATACAAAGGCGATCAGCACGCCGTTGTAGTGTACTGAGGAGAAGACGTTTGTTGTGCATGCCGCCGCCAGACCGGCCAGACCCGCTGAGGCAAACGTGCGTACGTCACCGCCGGAGGCGCCGGCCATGTCACCCAGCGAACGAACGGCCATTCTGAAGTAGGCGAGGATCGTCCAACTGAAGCAGACCAGGCCCGGAATGCCCAGTTCGGCCGCACAGGCCAGCCATCCGTTTTGGTCAAAGGCTTCGAGCGTATTGAGCTTGGGCAGCCGGTAGTAATACTCGCTGCGATAATCGTTGATGGATCCGGCGCCGGTTCCCACGGCTCCACGCTTCGCAAGCAGGTTGATTTCCGCCTGCCATTCGATGTAGCGCTGCCGCAAGTCATCCGCCTTCGGCTCCACGAGACTCAGATCATCGCGAATCGTGCCCCTCACCGGCGGAGGGAATACAACGCCCGATGTGCTGCCAAGGGCCAGAGCGCCCAGTGCCAAACCTCTCGCCCGCCCGTTTCGGGCGGTGAGCACAAGTACTCCCACACCTGCGGCAATCCCGGCGATCGCTCCGACCGTCGCACAGGAAGCAGTCGCTGCCAACAGCAGCACCGCCCCGACGGTGCGTCTCCAGCCTGTATGCTGCAGGAGGTAGATGCTGCATAAAGGGGCGAATATGCCTGTATAGGTGCCGTACTTGTACCCGCTCTCGTGGAACCCGAAGCTGTCGTGCCTGAAACCGTATCGCGCGGCCAGGCAGCCACCCACGCTGAGAACCGTCGCGACCGTTGCCATGCCCAGGAGGATTGATACGGATCTCCGGTCGGACATCGCCGTGTGAAACAGTGCGTATCCGCCGACCAGCATCAGGCCTGACTTCGCCGTATGGCTGAAGGCTCGCTCGGCGTCGTGTGCGAACGCCAGGGATAACAGACAGATCGTGAGAAAGGCCAGTACGCTCACGTGGGGCAGTGAGCCCACAATCGTATCAAGGCTGCGCTGCCGTAGGGCATAGCCGCCAGCGAGCACGATCCAGGCCGCTGCCGCGAGGTTAGGAGGGCACGCCATTTGCCACGCCTTGCTTTGCTCAAAGGGCCAGAAGTGAACCGCCGAGAGTCCAATGGCGGTAACGGCCAGTACGAACGCAAGCTTATGGAAGGGCGCACCGCACGGGTGAATTTCTGCCAGAACGGCATTCCCTTCACCGTTCCGGATGCATCTTTGTGTTATCTCCATGAGAACTCATCTGTGGTCTGCACACTTTGCCCTTCATTACTTGTCCAGCGACCCAAGCGAAGATTTGTTGATACGAATTCGGCCCTTTCACGACCGATGCCAGCCTGGTGGGGTCCACCCTGCGCGACGGCTAATCACCCGCGGGGATGAGTTGGCTTTCACAGGGAATGAGCACAACACTCACGAACTCTATGGGTCTCGCGTGCGGGTCGTCTCGATTGGGAGGACTCCACTTCAGCAGGATCCTCGCCGCCCTGGGAGGCTGGTCGTCGGACTCATAGGTTTGCTGCCACGAATCCGCAGAGACCCCATCGTTCGAGGGAAAGACCCAGACCCCAAACTCCATCAGGTTCTCGACAAGCACGTCTGAGACCTCCTGTCCGACCGGTTTCTCACCTGCACAGAGTACTTCCACTCGCCGCAGCACCGTACGGCCCGTGTCTTGATCCTTGCTGGAGCGGTAAGATGCTCTCGCCGGTCGGGAGGATTCGACGTCGCTGCGCCACGCTGGAGTGAGCGTAAGGAAAGAGAGTTCCCTGGCTCCATCCGATCCCGCAGTCAATCGAAAGGCACGATCGCTGCCGGCCTCCTCACCTTCAGGGTTCATCGGCGGCATACACAAGCCGCACAACTCCTCACGCAGAGCCTCTGTCAAGGCACGTGCCAGGTAATACGCCTCTCGATCATCCTCGGCCTGCGACCACAAGGCATGTGCCTGCCGGTACGCGGCGTGGATCCCGAGGACCAGTACAGACGTGATGAGCATGACGATCAGGATTTCCACCAGTGTAAAGCCGTGACTGCTCATCAACGGTCCCCCGCCTATCGCTGTTCGCCGAAGGATTGCATATGAACCAGCGAAAACAGGTCGTATTGCTGCTGCCTCTGTTGCTCAGGCCATTTCACGCGCACGTGGACGGCTCCGAGGCTCTCCACGGGCGTTGGCACGACGCGAACGCGCCACTGGTAGATGCCTTCTGTGCCGTCACGGGATTCAAAGGCCCGGTTGTGGTCCAGGTAAGTCTCCGTTAGAAGTCGCTCGGCCAGCAGCACCGACCGGGTCAATACTCGTGCGTGGTGAGTCGCCCCTGCGCACGTGCGCAGCGCGCCGAAGACTGCGAGAATCGTGATCCCCAGGAGTGTCAGCGCCACGATGACCTCGACCATGGTGAAGGCACGCCCGGTCCGGCCGTGCGGATGCGAATTCGTGTTCTGTCTTCGGTTAATCCGAGTGATCCTCAATGCCGACTCCTCTGCCTGCGATCCTGATGGTTTTCAGGGTATCCTTGGTGGCCAGCGAAATGTATGCGTGGGGCCATGCCAGCCCCGGATCGAAAACGAGACAGTACCGGTTCTTCTGAGATACCGTGAGTCCTTCGAAATCAACGATATGCACCCCCGGCGCCAAGGGGCGGGACATCGCCCGACTGTCTTCCAGCGGCTCGAAATCCTGCTCGTGAACGCCTGTTGCAGCCTCGATGACGTAGCTGCCGGCCGTACAGTCGATGACCAGCCGAGATCGCGTCTTCGTATCCATCGTATAGTTCATTGCATATTTCACCGCCTCGACCATATCCCCGCACGCCTGCTCCAGTTTCAGGCCATTATTGCTCCGAGTGGCATGCGGTACTGCAACTGCCACCATGGCCGAAATGATGACCAGGACGATGATCAACTCGGTGAGCGTGAAGGCATCAGCGGTAGGGCGCCTCTTGATCCACCTGAGGGATGTCGTGGTTTGTGACGTCATCGTTGTTTCCAAGAGTCCCGTCGGGTCCGGCGGAAACAATATCGTACAGGGTTTCGGAAGCCGTTAACTCGCTTGGGTAGCTGTAGTGGTAAGGATTGCCCCACGGATCGGGGGGGACCGCCACGCTCTTGAGATAGGGTCCGCGCCAGTTGCTCACCTGGGGATTCTGGATCAGTACCGTCAGCCCTTCCTCCGTGGTCGGATAGCGCCCCGTATCCTGCTCGAACAGGTCGATGGCGATTCCGAACGTCCCGATAATCGTTTGGCGGGCCGCCACGAGTCTCGCCTCACGGGATCGACCGAAGAAGCGAGGCATGACCACCGCCGCCAGTACGCTGATGATCGTGATCACCAGCAGCAATTCGATCAACGTGAATGCCCGGCTCCCAAGTCTTCGTCTGCCGCATGCGATCATTGCTGTCTGCTCCTTTCGATCTATCGCACCATCGTGCCCGTCTCAAAGATGGGCAGGAGGATTGCCATCACCACGAACCCGATCACTCCGCCGAGCAGCACAATCATGATTGGGCCCAAGAGGCTGGTCATGGAACTGATGGCGGCCTCACAATCCTGGTCGTACATATCCGCTACTTCCAGCAGCATCTCGGGCAACGTGCCTGAATCCTCTCCGACGGCAACCATGTTGGCCGTGATCTCACTGAAGGAATGCTGCTCGCTGATGGCTCGGGCCAGGGTTGCCCCCTTGAGGATGGCCTGCTCGACATTGGCGATCTCTCTGCGGAATGCGCGATTGTTCGTGGTTCCCTGGGTGGTGTTGATGGCCGCCACAATGCGTACGCCGCCGTGGAGCAGGGATCCAAGGGTCCGGGTGAAACGCGCCAACTGGAGCTTGCGGTTGAGCTTTCCCACGACGGGAGCCTGCAGCAGCAGCCGGTCAATCGCAAGACGGATGTGCTCCTCTTGTGCAGCGACAACCATCAGGCCCACCAGGCCCGCCGTCGCGATGGCGAGCACCCACCAGGAATTTCGAACGAAGTCCGTGGTCAGCATCAGCACCCGGGTGGGCAGAGGCAATGCCTGATTGGCATTGACGAAGAGCTCGACGAACTTCGGAATCACGAAGGTTGTAAGCACGCCCACAACGGCGGCGCTGACCAGCAGCAGAAAGATCGGGTAGATCAGCGCAGCCTTGATTCGCGCATTTACGGATGCCTGGGTCTTCAGTTGGCCGGACAGTACGGAAAGCGTCTCGGCCAGCGTCCCGGATTCCTCGGCCGCGGCGATGATTGCCGCGTAGACCCGCGAGAATGCCCGTGGATGTCTCATCATGGCCTCCGAGAGCGAGCTGGATTGTTCGATGTCATCGTCCAGTCGGCGAATCACCGACGCCAGGCATTTGTTCTCCGTTTGCTTGGACAGCGTCTTGAGAGCGATACTGAGTTGCATGCCGGCGTGGAGCAGAGTCGCCAATTGGCGCGTGAAGATCGCCTTCTCACGGATGCCGACGCGCGCGCCGAGACCCGCATTCGAGCGCAGCAGAGTTGCGAGGCGACCGGCCTGCCGGACGCTGATTGGAAAGTAGCCCTTCTGCTTCAGGGCGTTGATAACCATCTCTCGTCGCTCGGCGAGCATGTCGCCGGAGACCGGAACGCCACCGTCAGTCTTTGCCTGATATGTGTAGCTCAACATAACCCAAGACAGCGTCGGCCACCCAAAAATCTTCTCTCCCCTCCGCACGCTCAGCGTTTATAGGAAGCCTCGTGTTGACATCGACGGGACAAAATTCTCCGTGCGGAGGCACGCACCTGTTCAGCGACGGGACGCCAAGGGGTTCCCAACGCGTAATGATGCATTGGGGAACCCCAATCGGATGTGCTCAAACGCGGTATTCGCCTACCATGGGCACAACCGCGTGATTTCGCACCAGCCATTATCAACACGGCGGGCCCGCAGACCGCTTTAGCCGTAGAACAGGGATCGTTCTTGACGGAAATCCCCAGGATTCGAAGACTGGGATGCCCCGGTTCGCTGCGTGAACACTGAACACGGGTGGCTTGCATGGCTCGCATTCTCCTTGTCAACTCGGAGGGCGGAATCGGCGGCGCTGAAACCAGTCTGCTGCTGCTTCTGAAGCATCTGTGCGGGCGTTTGGCCCTCAGCGTGGCCTGTCCTGCGCCGAGTCCATTGTCGGCCGCTGTCGCGTCTCTGGGGATTGATCATCACGCCATCCCTGAACCGCCGAGGGTTTCGCATGGCTCGCCACGTCGCGGGGCGGCTCGTGCCGCCTACGAGGCGGCGGCGGTCTACAGGCTCACGGGGGCGATCCGGAGAACAGGGGCGAACCTCGTTCATGCAAACACATTCTATGCCGGTGCGATTTCGTTGGTGGCCGCCTTCGTCACCAGGCGGCGACTGCTCCTGCATGCCCGTGACCTGGCGGATTTCGGGATTCTGACCGGCCTGTTCGGCCGCTGTTCGAAGCGCATTGTCGCGGTAAGCCACGCCGTCAAGCGTGCGCTGATCAGCAGAGGGGTCCACCCGGACAAGATCGAAGTCGTATACAATGGACTGGATTGCACATCCCCCGGTCCCAATGAGGCTTTCCGCTCGGCTTGCAATGGACATGATTTCACCTTTGCGCACATCGGGCAGTTCGTGCCGTGGAAGAATCACGCTGCTTTCCTCCAGGCGGCGGCACAGGTCGCGCCTGAGTTGCCGCGGGCACGGTTTGCCATTATCGGAGACGACCTCTTTCAGCGGGATGGGACCTACAAGCGGGCGGTATGCAAGCTCGCGAAACGTTCCTCTGCGGCCGAGAGGATTCAGTTCTGGGGTTGGCGGGAGGACATGGAGGAGGTATGGCCGGCGATTGACTGCCTGGTGCATACGGCTGAGCGGGAGGCGTTCGGTCGGGTCGTCATTGAAGCAATGGGGCACCGGGTGCCGGTGATCGCCGTGGCGAGCGGTGGTCCGGCAGAGATCCTTCAGGCGAATCAGACCGGCCTGCTCGTACCGCCCGGAGAGATTCGGGCCCTCGTCGAGGCAATGCTCCGAGTGGCCCGCGATCGGGAACTCGCCGACAGGATTGCCGAGGCGGGTTGCCTCCATGCGATGTCCAATTTCACGGCATGCCAAACCGCAGCCCGCGTGCAGGAGATCTATGAGAGTATGCTGTCCGCATGAGACGCTCATGAGAATCGGTCTGAATTTTCATAGTGCTGACGGTTATCCCTCAGGTGTGGAGTATTACGCGCTGGGTTTGCTCAGAGGGCTCTTGGGCATCGATGCGAAGAATGAATACGTGGTGTATGCAAACCAGCCGGATCTTGTGAAGCAGAGCGTTCCGCCGGCGCCGAATCTGACGGTTATTTCTGCAACGCATTGTAAAACGCGGATGGCCCGGATCTTGTGGGAGCACACGGAGTTGCCTCATCTGGCCGTGCGGCACGGACTCGACGTGCTGCACTGCACGAGCTATGTGTGTCCGGCGGTCAGAACTTCAGTTCCCTACGTTGTAACCATTCACGACACGCTTGCCCTCGACCGGCCCGGATGGTGCAAACCCGCGAACGTATTGTATTTTCAGCTCGCATTGAGACATTCGGTGCGAGTCGCCTCTCGCATTATCTCCGTGTCGCAGCAGACGGCTCGGGACCTGTGCCGCCGGACAAACGTGGCGCCGTCAAACATTCGCGTGGTGTACGCCGGCATCGATGAGATCTTCCATGCCGACGGAGATTCCCTTCGTCGGCGCCGGGTACGACGGCGCTACTCTCTGCCCGACCGGTACATACTCTATGTGGGCAACATCGAGCCGAAGAAGAATGTATCCACTATGTTGAGAGTCCAAAGTCAGCTCCACGAGCGAGGTCTGCCTCACAAGCTCGTCATTGCAGGCAAGCGCTCGTGGAGGGCGCGAAGTGAGCTCAAGGGCGTCGAACGCGGGGTCGCCTCGGGAGGGGTGGTCTGGATTGGATACGCAGACCGGGGCGACCTCCCCTATATCTACCAGATGGCCGATGCCTTTCTTTTTCCCTCTCTTTACGAGGGTTTTGGATTTCCTCCTCTCGAGGCGATGGCTTGCGGAACACCTGTCGTCTCATCGTCGCGCGGAGCCTTGGCGGAAACGGCGGCCGGTGCGGCGATTCTGGCGGATCCGGACGATCCGGAACAGATCGCCGCCGCCGTAATCGCAGCCATCACCGATCCTCAGTTTAGAGGCAAACACGTGGAAATGGGGTTTCAGCGAAGCGGCACGTTCACGTGGGCGAGCAGTGCCAAAGCGACGCTTTCTGTGTACGAGGAGGTGGGCGGCGGTGACGGGTAATTCCGGGTACGGCAGGGCCGCGAGATATCTTAACAGCCGGAGCAAGCGATGCCTCGACATTGTCGTGAGTCTGCTGCTGCTGTTGCCGGCCACAGTCGTCATGGCATGTGCGGGTTTGCTGATCCTGGTGAGAGAGGGGCCACCGATCCTGTTTCTTCAGAACCGCGTGGGGAAGAACGGCAAGCTGTTCCGGATGCCCAAGTTGCGAACGCTGCGAACGGATGCCGATCCGTACGTGCCTCCGGCGGGACACGACCTCTCGCCCCATGTCACCGCTACGGGCCGCCCGTTGCGCAGGCACCATTTGGACGAGTTGCCTCAGTTGTTTACCGTGCTGGCCGGACGGATGAGTCTTGTGGGGCCGCGTCCGGAGTTGCCCGGCGTCGTGGCGACATACAGCCCTCTCCCAAGAAAGCGACTTCTGATGAAGCCGGGGCTCACGGGACTGTGGCAGGTCATGGCGAATCACAACGTGCCGATCCACAGGAACCTGAAATACGACCTTTATTACCTTCGCAAGGCAAGCCTATGGCTGGATGTCCGGCTCCTGATCTTGACGATTCCTTTCGTTGTCAGACCGCGGAGAAACGGCTCGTGAAACTGGCGTACATTCTATCGACGTTTCCCTGTCGCAGTGAGATCTTTGCGGCCAGGGAGATTGCCGAGTTGCGGAGGCAGGGATTCGCGATCACGGCATTCGCCGCCTCCCAGGAGAAGGCTCCCGCTGTGCAGGGTGATCCGCCGAGGATCGTGTACCGTCCGCGTGTGTTTTCCCTCGAGGCACTCGCGGGGATCCTCTATATCATTGCCCGGCACCCCTTCGGCATGCTCCGACTGCTTTTTCTGGCAGGGGCTCTGCTTCTCGAGTGCCCTGGTGAGGCAAAGACGGTAGCCTGCAATCTTCACACGATTGGCGCCTTTGCCCGGCGTCTGGATCGAGAAGCCATCCGGCACGTGCATGCGTATTTCCTGAGCTGGCCGGCGTGTATCGGATTGGCGCTGGCGGCGGTCACGGGCGCCGGTTTCAGCATCGCCGCACATGCGAGGGATGTATTCGTCGAGCAGGGTGCGGTACGGTTGAAGGTCGCGCGTGCGAAGTTCCTCGTGGCTTGCACGCGACAGGCGGCGCAACATCTCAAGAGCCAGTTGCCCGCAACGTACCACGGAAGGCTTTCTGTCTGCCACCACGGCGTGGACGTCCCCCGCGCTCCACGGCGCCAGCGAGACAGAGAGACGAGCGTGTACACACTCGCATCTGTCGGACGTCTCGTTCCGAAAAAGGGCCATGGCGATCTTGTGCGGGCCTTTGCACTGGTTGCCGACAGATGGCCCCACGCCAAGTTGATCATCGCCGGGTCAGGCCCGGAGCGGGAGCAAATAGAACAATTGATACAGCAACGGCGACTGGCCGGACGCGTAGAACTGCCCGGATGGCTGGATCCGGATCCGACGGCGAGCCTCATTGGAACGGCCGATCTGCTGATTGTCCCTTCAGTGGTCGCCCCCGATGGGGATCGAGATGGGATTCCGAATGTAATTCTGGAGGCGCTCGCCGCGGGGACGCCGATCGTGGCCACTCGTCTGGAGGGAATCAGCGAGGCGATAACCGATGGATGGAACGGCCTCTTGGTGGACCCGGGCGACATCGGCCAGATGGCCTCCGTGATCGAGAAGCTCCTCGGCAGCCCGCAGCTCTGGGAAACTCTTTCCCTTGCGGCTCATCGAACGGCGACACGACGGTTCGATATCACCCGGAACGTCAGACAATTGGCAGGCTTATTCATGAGTCAGGGCACTGCGGCATGATCAGAATCGCTCACATCTGTGAAGGGTTTGTCGGCGGGCTCTGCACCCATTTGTGCATCATTCTGCCAAGATTGGTCGCAAGGGGATTTGACATCACACTGATCGTCTCGTTGGGCCGTTCCTCTCCGGATGTGGACGCACGTGTGGCCGAGCTGCGCCGAAGCGGTGTTGAGGTGCGCATTATGCCGATGCTCCGAGGAATCCGTCCACTCAAGGATGTACGCTCGCTTCTCGCGATTTGCGGAGTGCTGTCACACGCTCCATTCGATATCGTCCATACGCACGGCTCCAAGGCCGGCGCCTTAGGTCGAGTGGCTGCAGTCCTGGCCGGAAATCGCATCCGCCTGCACAGCCCGCATTGTTTCGCATTTCTGCGAAACGGCCGCCGGCCCGTGAGACTCGCCTACCTTGGAGTGGAGAGACTCCTTGGTCCGCTGACCACTCACCTGATCACCGTGGCGCCTTCGGAGGCCCGGATCGCCGCGAGATATCACATTGTGCCTCCCGGCAGGTGCAGCCTCGTAAGGAACGCCTTGCCGGACGGGAGCCCCCCCATCGAGACGCCGGGGGCCGGTAGGCGACAGGATTTGAATCTGCCTTCACCCGCGCGCTCTCACCGGACCGTCACGACCGTGTGCCGGTTGGTCGATTACAAGGGGGTGTTCAGATTTCTCCGCGCCGCCCAGCTATCCCAATCACGGTACACGCGGTTTCTCGTGGCTGGGGACGGCGAACTCAAGGAGGCCGCACAGAGGTTCGTAGCGGCGAATCATCTGGAGCGTAGAGTTCGGCTGCTCGGCTACATCCGCAATATGGCGTCTATCTACGCGCGTTCCGACGTGGTGGCGCTGTGTTCGGAGGCGGAAGCGGCGCCGTACTGCCTCCTCGAGGCGATGCGCGCCCGCTGCGCGATTGTAGCGACGGCCGTCGTTGGCAACAGGGAACTGGTGACCCATAACAGGACCGGACTTCTGGTCGGACCGGACCCGACGCAGATCGCGAGGGCCATTGATGACCTGCTCGCGAACGAGCGGAAGCGGCGCGATCTGACAGACGCCGCGTACCTCTATTTCCGCGAGCATCACAACATCGAGAAGCAGATATCGGGTCTGTGTGACATCTATGAACGACTCTACCATGGAGAAGGACATTGCGTTCGGCACCGGCCGTAGAGAGGGGCGTGGCGACAGGCTCTTCTGGTGACCGGCTTCGGCTGGCGAGGGTCGCGCTGAACCTCTCGACGATTGCGGTTCTCGCGAAGATCTTTGGTTTCGCGGAGAAGTTTGTGGTTGCCCAATTCTTCGGAACGGGTGATACGGCCGATGTGTACTTTGCGGTCACCGGCATTGTGCTGTCCATCGTATGGTTGGTCCGTGAGTTGGTGAACCCGTCCCTTCTGCCGGTCTTTGTCGCCGGCCTGGCCTTCGAGGGCGATGAGCCGGGCCTTCTGTTCAGGCGAGTGTTCCTGTTGACGGCGAGGCTGCTGGTGCTGGCCGCGATTGGCGTTGTCGTCTTCGCACCGCTGTTAACCCGTGTGCTTGTACCGGGGTTTACCGGTGTGAAGTGGCACACGGCCTGCCGATTGCTGCGCACGCTGGCACCGGCGATCCCATTCCTCGGTTTGAGTATGGTGGTGTACACGGTCCTCAACGCGCACAAGCGGTTTATCAGAGCGGCCGTGCCGGAAGCAGCCTTCAAGCTCTTTGTCGTCCTCGGTCTTCTGGCGTTGCTGCCGATGGCCGGTATCTATGCGCTGGCCATCGTGATGGGTGCCGGTGGCGCCCTTTGCCTTCTGGTTCAGCTTTCCTTTGTCCCGGAGCGACGGTTCATTTGGGCCGTCCGCGCGGATGGGCGCGCCGATGCGGCGTTTCGACAGATGAGACGACTCATGCATCCTCTGCTGGTCGGGGTCCTCTTCTCGCACGTCAACGGTCTTGTCGACAACGTTCTCGCCTCAACTCTTCCAACGGGGCAACTGTCCTTCCTCGGCTATTCCAAGAAGCTGATCGACGCCCTGCTTCTCATAGGTCCCGTTGCGCTCTCAACGGTGATCTATTCGCACCTTTCACACCTTGTCTGCACGAATGACTACCGGAGCTTCGCGGCCCTGATGGGACGGGCATGCCGACTGCTGATTTACCTGAGCGTACCGGCTGCGTGTATTCTGGTGACCCTGAGAAGGCCGTTGATCGGCCTGCTGTTTCAGCGGGGACAATTCGGGATCGACTCGACGGTGGGCACCTCCGAGGCGTTTCTGGTCTATGCGCTTGGTTTGACCGTCTTGTCTCTGGAGACCCTGCTCGTGCACGGGTTCTTCGCAATGTCGGATACGAAGACGCCCATCAAGATCGGAATCCTCTGTTCGCTCGTGGATGTCGCCCTCGCGCTGATCCTGCTGCGACCTCTACAGTACCTCGGCATCGCATGGGCGTTCGTGATCGCCCGGACGCTCAAGGTGGCGCTGCTTGGCATCCTGTTGAACAGGCGGCTCGAGGGCGTCTTCGGGTCAGACATCGCAAGCTTTGCCGTGCGGCTGGCTCTCTGTACGTTCGCACTGTGGGCAACGTTGAAGCTGCTCGTGAATCTCCATTGCTCCGACTCATTCATCCACACGGCTCTTGTCGGCCTTTTACTGCCCGCCCTCGGTGCGGGACTGATATTTGCCCTATGCTCGCACCTATTGCGAATCGAGGAGTTCAAAGCCGTGGCGGCGCTGATGAAGCATGGCAGGGCTGGCGTGAAGACGTTGTCGGGAGGGCCGAAATGACGCATGAGACTGTCATGGCTCGTAGTGAACGTACGAGAGCGGATTCCCTGGTTACCGCTGCGGCCGCGTGTTTGCCGGTTCTTGCGATAGCAGCGGCCTGTGCCGCCGCGTTCATAAAGGGGTTGCCGATTGTGATCGAAAGACCAAGCGTTGTGATCGCGGCATCGATTCTGATCCTCCTGCCTTCCCGACGCGAGCTTGTGCGAATTCTCCAGAGCGTCACGGCTCTGTATCTTGTCTGTGTGTTGATCAATGAGGCGCACCTGCGATACGTGGCGATTCCGGGCCTGTCTGCAGGTATCCGCATCTCATGCAGCGTGGTACCTTTGGCTCTGCTTGCCACGGGGTGCCTCGCGGATCGATGGACCACATACGGGAGCGACGGAAGGTCCTTGTCATCCTCTCTACGTGGAGCATGGGTCCTGGCCGGGGGGATCGTCATCGCCCACATGGCCGTGCTTGGCCTGCTCCTGCACAGATTCTATGGCTATGGATACGAGCAGGACCTGCGGGTTCTGGGCAGCCTCGCACTGTACTACCTGGTCTTCCTCGGTGCATGGCGACCGTTGGGCCGGCCATGGGTACGGCGAGCCGCCGGGCTCCTTCTCATCATCTTCTATGCAGCGGCCGCCGCCGGCAAGGTGTAGCTGATGTTCTCCGGACTTACGGATCTCCAGGGCCATTTTTGTGCCGACCGCGAGGAACTCATGTCACAGCTCTTTCAGCAGCACCTCGCGCACGACGATTCTCATCTGGGCGAATTCGTCGCCGGGATGGACTTGGTAACCGATCTTGCCGGAGTCGCTCGTGGTGTCATAGACATCCGCGACCTGCCGATCATTGAGCCAGATCTGCAGATGATCTCGCTCCGCCCGGATCTTCATCGTGTTCCAGCCTTCGTGGCTTTCGAGCGTCTTGTCGGCATTGATGGCCAGGAACAGCTTGCCGGGGCAATACAACGTTCCGGAATAGGCCTCCGGGTTCTTGTATTCGAGGATGTCGGCCTGATACGCCTTGTCCGGTGACTGGTATCGGAACCAGACCCCGCTGTTGCAGGGCCACTGGACGCGATAGGTGACGATCGCCTCGAAGTCGCCGTAGCCGGCGGCTGTGAACAAGTCGCCCGGCGCGTTGTTGCGGCCTTGCGTGCCGACGAGCAGCCCGTCCTCGACCACCCAGAGCGCTTCGCCGCTCGTCTCCCACCCGGTCAGGTCCTTGCCGTTGAACAGCTTTGCATAGCCCTCGGCCGCAGCGCCCGCAGCGGTTTCTTTCTCGGCCGACGCATGACAGCCGGCCAGCACCAGCGATCCGAGGGCCAACATCGTCACCAACGTACTTTTTGACATGTGTGTTCCTTTCCCTTGCTTGGTATGCTCTGCAATCAAATGAGCGATGTTACTTCTGATCCTGCCAGATATCGGTGGTTCTGGCCTGCACGTCCGGCATGGCCGGCAGCGGGGCGCTGGGCACGGGCTCGTACCAGAAGGTGGCCGTGGACCAGTCGTCGGAAACCTCCGCCAGCCCGTTCTTCCAGGCGATTTGCTGAATGGTAATACGGGCCTCCTTCTTCCAATAGATCGGGTCGGGCAGGTGCCATCGGTACATCGAGACGAAGTTGTTCTGATCGAGGTTGCAGCCGTTGTAGAGGTACGGCGTTTGCTGCATCCCGTAGGACAGCCCGACGTAATCCTCGCTGCCCGTGCCGACGATGGTGGGAAACTCGGTGTCCCCGTCCATGAAGATCTTGATCTCACCCTCGCCCCACCATTGGCCGGGATGCAGGTTGCGGATGCCGATCAGCGCGCCGATATATCGTCCCTTGCCGGTCCGCTTCGGCAACAGCTCGAAGTCCTGCTTCTCGGTTGTGGGATTCTCTCGCGCGAAGAGCACGTGGAGACGCCCGATGTCGGAAGGATGTTTGTCTTCGATCGTATAGTCGATCTGGTAGAACAGCGGGACGTTCTCCTTGCCCTCGTTCGTCAGCGTGATCTTCGCGGCCTTCGCAAACGGCATGGGCAGCCAGATGTTCATGCCGGCGTTGCGGCCCAGCGAGTGAACGGCGGAGAAGTACGGCATCACCTTGCCGTGCGCAAAGCCCATGAAATCCCCGATGGGACATTCGACGCTGGGATGCGCCTGGTCCTCCCACCAGGCCCGAATGACGAGGCTGCGCAGGTTCATGGGATTATTCGACGTGGTCATCCAGATGTGACGGATCGTGCCGGGCCCCTTGATGTTGCAGAGCTGGACCTCCTGGCCGGCGTTGAGCGTAATGGCCGGGGCCCCCTTGCGCCCGACGCCGAGCTTGCTGGCGGCCTTGCCCCCCTCGCCCGGAGCGCCGGTCGGGTTCTCAAAGCAGATCGACCGGGACACCAGTCCCGTGTCCAGCAGGTACGGCTCCGTCGTGAGGTTGCCCGTCTTGGTGAACGTGCCTGTCGTGGACTGGCACGACGCCGTTGCGAGGGCGAGGAGAGCGACCAGAACGTACAGCGACACTTGTGGGAGGATCCGTCTCGTCATGATTTGCCCTTTCCATGCAGATTTCCTTTTCAC
>CBFDDG010000021.1:0-19804 GCA_965603505.1 uncultured Phycisphaerae bacterium
CCCACCCCAAAAATGCGACCAGAATCCAGAAAAAGAACCCTCGCCAGAAAGATACGTGGGAAGAAAAGCCCCCTCCCTTGCCGTCAAGAGAAAACCCTCATCTAATTGACATGGTGTAACCGGCTCGCTGAATACGGATGCCTACAGGGCTGCAAGCGTCGGCTCGCAGCCCTCTTTGTTCCCACCCCACCGACTACCCACGACGCCGAACGGACAACCGATTGTCATCGGCAGATTCCCGCGATTGACACAGATTCCCCACCACCAACCATCTTATCACTTATCACCTATCATGTATCACTTACCCCTTCTCTTCTTGTCGCTCCCGTTCCTTCTCTGCTGCACTAGGAACAAAGATAGCTCCCTATCCTCCCGGCCACCAATGTCTCTTTTCACACTCAGCAAGACCGCATGCGATAGCACGTTGGACATCCCGATTTCGCTCCCGTCCGGTTTGCCACCGTTGCTTGCCACTCATGGCTCGAGTCTTTCTTACACTGCCACCATACCTTTCGATTGCTACCGGGAGTTACGTCTTGGGGTGACAATCGACCATTCTTGGACCTGTGCCATTCTCTCGCCAACTCCGGATGAGTCACAGCGAGATTATACTCCTTGCTCGGGTATCTTCCTGCACAGTATGGGCAGCCATGTTGGCCAGCCGCACGTGATAGTACGCTGGCCTTCCATTCGTGCCCCCTGTGACAGCACCACCACACCTTCTTGTTTGACCCGGACGTCACGTCGTTCGGAGTCAACGGCGCATTCTTAGATGGATGCCACTCTCGTGCCACACCTGGGTATGTCGTGGCGAGGGAATTCGTATCACAGACCCTTCGTCCGCTACAGAACGGGCATCCTCGTGCACCGGTAGTTCTCTTGGCGACCTGCGCCTGCCATTCGTGGCCACTCGCGCAAAGCCACCAGACTCTCTTGCTACTCCCATATGTGACGTTATCTGGGGTCAGTGGCAAGTTCTTCACAGGGTGCCATTCTCTCGCGATCCTCGGGAATTTGACCGGTAGAGATTTGGCCTTGTCGACCCTATACTTCCGCTCCGTGCTTTCACCAAGTATCGCTTGTCCCTTCCTGCAGTAGGGACATCCACTGCCCTTGTTGGTGCGGTTAACAATTGTGGCTTGCCACTCATGATCGGGATTCTGACTGCATCGCCACCAGACCTTTCTTTGATCTGTCTTCCATACGTCAACAGGAGTAAGTGGCAGGTTCTTCTCATAAAGCCATTCCGCAGCAATTGCGGGTGCTCCAACTGCCAGATTGCGTCGCGCACTCACTCGCCGAGGGCATTCTGGACAGGTCGTCTGCCTACTCGTTCTTCCTGCAATACTCGCACGCCAGCGGTGACCATTGCGGCATCGCCACCATACTGTCTTGTGACTGAACGGCTTAAACATCTCAGGTCGCAGTGGACCATTTCTCTCGTAGTCCCACTCAACCGCTATACTCGGAAAGCGACCAAGAAGTGATTCCTCCGGGGGCGGCCCCGGTAGATAGGACAGAATTCGGCGGTAGGTGGCTTCATTGCGTAGCTTCGTTTCGCTTAGATAATGGCTAATTCTCAGTCGATCTTGCCCTCGCAACTGAACGCAGCGAATTAGATTCTGCAAGAAACGGTGGATGATCTTCAATCGCGATTCACCGTAGACAAAGAGCGTCTCATCCTGAAAGCCATGTCCCAGACGCGAATCGCGAATCCGAAGAACCCTTGTTTGTGCTTTCTGTAGGTGAGCACACTTTCTTCTGTCTCTGCCAAGACTTCCCATATGCCATGGGTACCCATCGACTTCGACTGCAACGCGATAGCTCAGAATGTAGATGTCTATTTCGGTACCGTTGATACGGGCTCGCCATTCTGCGTCTGGGAAGAGGGATCGAAGCTCGGCATAGACAGCGATTTCGAGACGAGATGTTTGTGGGGAGCATTTTGGGCAGCCGCTATCTTGCCTAGTTCGCCAATTCGGAGCCGCTTGCCATTCATGTCCTCGACGACAGATCCACCAAACGCGCTTGTTGCTTCCGCCCAGGATCTGAGAGGGTAGCAGATCTCCGTTCCTCTCGTAGTTCCATTCTAATGCCATAGCCGGGTGCGTGGATTCAAGGCTCTTCGCAAGAATTACCTGCTTGCCAGCACATATTGGACAACCCTGACCGCGAAATCGTTGCTTGATGAGAGAACGATAGGAATGCCCGGCGGGACACAGCCACCACGCGTATTTATTGCTTCCAGGAGTCACTTTCTCAGGACGGAGCGGTGCATTCTTCTCGAAGTCCCATTCGGACGCCAAATCAGGCCGGAGGGCCGCGAAGTTGTACTCCGGGCTTGCCTTCTTCGCCGTTCCAGATTTCGCTCCCCGACAAAACGGACACCCGGAGTGTCTCACAGTACGATTGTCCACGGTGGCTTGCCATTCGTGGTTCGAGTTCTTCTTGCACTGCCACCACACCTTTTGCCCACTACCAGCCGTGACGTCGTGGGGAGTCAGCCCCTCATTCCTTGAGGGATGCCATTCTCTCGCGACCTCTGGAAATTTCACAGCAAGATTGTTCCGTGAGTCTGGTCGCTTCCCAGCACAGAACGGGCAGCGATTACCGGCAACGACTGATGCAACCGTAGCATGCCAGACGTGGTCAGCATACTTGCCGCACTGCCACCAGATCCTTCGATTGCTGCCCGGAGTCACGTCCTTGGGGGTAAGAGGCGCATTTCTGATCTTGTGCCATCGCTGAGCTATCTCTGGATATGATAGTGCGAGATTGTAATCTGCGCTCGGTCTGCGTCGTGAGCAATAGGGACAACCTGATTGATGTCGCGTACGTGCATAGGGGCTGGCCTGCCACGAGTGGCCGTGTCGACAGCGCCACCACACCTTCTTCGAGGATCCGGGCATGACTTGATCGGGTGCCAGCTTCCCATTCTTCGTTGGATGCCACTCCGCAGCAATCGCCGGATAACGTGCCGCCAAGTTATTGTCTGTCCCCACAAGGTATCCGGCACAATACGGGCATCCACGACTACGGCAGACTGACTTGTAGGATGTGGACCATATGTGGCCGCGAGAGCATTTCCAGTTGGTCCTCACATGATTGTTCGTGACCATAGGGCCAAGCCATACGAGTCCACGCACTCTTGCCAAATCCTCGTATTCCTTAGAAGTCTTCCTTCTGCTCATCTACATTCTCTTCGCATGCGCACGCCATTTCTACCACGACGCCGAAGAAAACCCCGGGCAGTGTCTATCGTCCCTCTTTTGTTCTCTTCTGCGCTTGCGGGTATGCGCGGCCATCGCACTCATTCCGCCCTCTCCGAATCACGGCCCTACGGGGTGGATCCAGCCCACTCAAGACCCACAACTCGTGTGACGCATGTTGGGCTGGGAAGCATCTCTACTCGGCATTGTAGACCCGCCACTGCCAGGATGGCAAGCGGAAAAGTCAAAAAGTGACAAGGGGAATAAGCGCTCTCAGTTGATGATCGATGAGTGATTGCTGATTGTTGAATCCGTGTAAATCCGCGTAAGTCCGTGTCTCAGAGAGGTCTATCAGCGTTCATCTGCGTCTATCGGCGGTTTCATTTGCTCTGTGTCCTCGGTGCCTCGGCGGCAGGGAAGCGATGAGTGATACGTGATAAGCCGGACGACGACTGTGCTGACAAATCCTTTCTCGCGGCTCGCACAGGAAGATGGTGGGCATGGCCCACCCTACCAAGACGATGTAAACCCTTTGAGGATATGGGTTTACCACCCTCCATCCGTGACCGAGAAAAATCACTGCCCGGCCGGGATTTTGACTTGACGCCGAATTGGCGTATGTGTATGATAACCAGTGAACGTATCATGGAGTCGTAAATGGTAGATGGACAATAGTAAATCGTCAATCGTAAATAGTCAATTTGGAGGGTCAGATCATGGCCAGTGAAGCGCAAGTTCTCGCCAATCGTTGTAACGCTCAGAAGTCCACGGGGCCCCGGACGCCGGAAGGGAAGGCCGTGGTGTCGCAGAATGCGGTCAAGCACGGGCTGCTGGCGAAGCAGGCCGTTATTGTGGGGGAGGATCCCGGCGAGTACGAGTTCTATCGGGACCAGATGGTCGGGGAGCTGGGCCCGGTCGGGCTGGTCGAGTCGATGTTGGCCGAGCGCGTCGTGAGCCTGTCGTGGCGGCTGCGGCGGGCCGAGCGTCTCCAGAATGAGGCCTTCGATGCGATGTACATCAAGGAGACGACCGGGCCGTTGGCGAAGTTGACGCGATCGCTGCACCCGAAGCCGGCGGAGTGCGGTCGGAGCGAGGACGACCTGGCCCTCGGGCGGGTGGTCCTGCACGGCTTCTCCAACGACCGGGTGCTCGATCGGCTGATGATGTACGAACGCCGGATCGAGCAGAGCCTGTACAAGGCCGTGGCTGAGCTGCAACAACAGCGGCTCCTGCGCGAGCTCGATCCGCCGACGGAGGAACCGACGCCGAAACCCGCCCCGCCCGGTGGAGTCTCGCCCCCGGCCGAAAGGCCCTATCATTCCAATATTCCATCATTCCAGCATTCCACTCCCGAAGAACTACCGCGCCAAACAAAGCCAATCTCCGCGAGCCGGGACCTTGAGCCCCCCGCCCACCGCGAGGCGACGGCGGATTCTGCAAAACAAAGCCAATTCGTGGAGCAGGCCGCCGGGGAGGCGACAGTCGGCGGCGCGAAACAAACCCAATTCGCGGGGCCCGGCCAAAGAGGAATTCATCGGAGATGACGTCGCCAACCGCATGCGATGGCGACCCGCCAGGGCCCCGTGGAACGTGTGATATGGATTGGGAATGAATTCTCTTCTGTTCGTCGGGTCGAGCGCAACGTCTCCGTCACTATGGGTGAGATCGCTCTTAGGCTTGACGGTGACGTTGCCGGCGTGGTAGAATACAGCCGCTTTGAGCGGAAAAGCCATGAGTGGAAATCGGGTATCACGGAATGCAGAACGAACTTCAGCCCACGTGCGCGGGAGGCACGCGCGGATTGCCCGCGGCCGTGCGGTGGACGACAGGCAAACCGCCGGCGACCGGTCCGGAACAGCCGGCGTTTGCGGCTTCACTCTCATCGAGCTGCTGGTCGTGATTTCGGTCGTGGTGCTGCTGTTGGCGATCCTTCTGCCGAGCTTGCAGGCGGTTCGACGAAAGACCAAAGCGTTGGTATGCCGATCGAACCTGCGCCAGTGGGGAATGATTTGGCGCATGTATACATCCGACAACGACGGCATGTTTCACAACGGCGACATCGCCGACTATAGACATCTCTGGATGGAAGCTCTGTGGCCGTACTACGACCTCTCGCGGGACATCTGCTTGTGCCCGATGGCGGCGACGCCGTCCGAAGTCTTGTGGAAAGGGCAGAACGCGATGGGCACGACCTTCACGGCCTGGACCATCTTCACCGGCAACTATGCGTGGGACCGCGAGGGTTTCTCCGGCAGCTATGGAATCAGCGGCTGGACGCGAAACCCGCCCGAGGAGATCCTGGCCCAATACCAAGGGAATTTCCCGACGGCGAACAACTGGCGACAGCCCGATGTCGAAGGGGCCTGGCAGGTCCCTCTGTTCCTCGATTGCCGCTGGCCGGATGGCTGGATGAGTCACCAGTACCCACCACCCCAGACCGAAGATGAGCCGACCTGGGCGCGATACTGCATCAATCGCCACGACGGCACGGTGAACGCTCTGTTCATGGACTGGTCGACCCGGAAAGTGGGGCTCAAAGAACTGTGGACGCTGAAGTGGCACCGAGAATGTGAAACCATGGGCCCGTGGACGCGGGCCGGCGGCGCGGAGCGGGAGGATTGGCCGCTCTGGATGCGACGCCTGAAAGACTACTGAGCGGAATCCATCCGGCGATCCTTGATTTCGCGTGGAGACGATTCCTCAGCCGATTGAATCGCCTTCCTTGAACTCATGCCCCAGGAGAGCTGGTACACGACCCCGATGAGCGCCAGGAGGATGTGAGAAGAGAACAGGACCATCGACATGAGCATCGCCGACGACGGCTCGACCCCATAGCCTGTCAGCAGTCCGACCAGGGTCACTTCGCGTAGGCCCAGGTTCGCGACCGTCACCGGCAGTCTGCTCAGGGCGTAAACGCTCGCGCAAAGGCAGATGAACATGCCGAGGGGCACAGAGATGTTCGCGGCCCGTGCGGCGCAGATATAGGCGAGGACAAGGACGACGAGCGTGTCAAAAATGTTGATCGCCGCGATCTTCAAGTGAAACCCTGCGCCGGCGGTCTGGAAAGCGGCAATCTGCCGGAGTACGTTCCGCCCCTTGAGTCTGAGTTTCTCCGGCAGCGGCTTGAGGAGCCAGTCGAACGCCCGGATCGCCAATCGCCCCGTCCGAGGGTGCACAAGCAACACGGACGACGGCGCCAGGACAACCAGCAGTACGGCGGCCATGATGCGGATCGCGTGATTCTGGCCCTGCTGGCCAAGGACCGGGGCGAGCGGATTCGTCACGAGCAGAGCGGTCAGCCCGATGGTGCTCATCGTGACAAACAGCACCATCTGGTTGTAGACCATGCCGCTGAAGACCCGGCTGCCCTTGCCGGTGTCCCGTGTGAGGATGTACCACTTGACGCCCGTGCTGAGGATTCCGGGCAACATCATGCTGTACAGGGCAGTGACACTGCTGGCACCGAAAAGCGTATTCAACCTGACGTGGCAGTCCTGCCGGCGCAGCGACACCCGCAGCGCGACGGACTGGATGACGGAGAACGAGATGGTGCATGCCCATGTGGCGAGAACGAATGGCCAGCGGAGGGTATGCGCCGCGTGACGGAACTGACCGATATCGATCTGACGAACCACCCAATACAACAGGACCATCGTGATGGCCAGTCGCAGGACGACTTTGATGATCTTCCTGGTGCGCTCACTCATACGACTCGTGCCCATGCGAACGCTCGGGGCGGCCGCCGTTCTCGCCGACGACCAGCACCTTTCGGGACAGGGACAACTGAATCTTGTAGAGCTTCGAGAAGAAACGATTCCTCGGAAACCAGGCATGGAACGCGCCGAACGGGAGACGAGCGACACAGGCGGCCAGCAGAACGGCGACGGCCCCGGAGAACGGCCCGGCTATGTAGCAGCTTTGCGTGCCGCCGTAACCAGCGCTGATGAGCAGTTGCGCCAGGCGACGCTGCGTCGTGACGTAATTATGAGAGAAATCGCAATTGAAGAAATGGGCGCGCAAGTTCAGGTAGTCGGGGGAACAGACGACGAACCGGCCGCCGGGCTCCAGATGCTCTCGAATCTGCTGGGCCACGTGCAGGGCTTCCCGCATGTCGTTCATATGCTCCATGACGTTGATCATAACGACGAAATCAAATCTCTGATCCAAAGGCGGCAGGGGAGGCACCCTGGCCTCGACGACCCGCCCCCCCCTGCCGCGGAGCGATTCGGCGAGCGACTGGTTGGCTTCAACGGCCGTGTACTCAATCCCATGTTGCAGGCAGAGATCGGCGAAAGCACCGCGGCCCGGGCCAATCTCGAGGACCTTCTTGCCGGCCGTCACGGCCGCGAAATCGAAGATGCGCCGACACATTGCCGCACTGAGCCGCATACCTGCTCGGGTGGGCTTGTCCTGGTGAAAATGATCGTAGAACGAATCTTTCGTCATCTGGTGTCCCATACAGCGGACTTTGTGCGATTGTGAATGCCTGTCCACACCTTTCTTCGGAAGCCTGTCCGCCGTCAGACCCCTTTCTTCCAGACGATGGCCTCGAGTTTGTCTCCCAGTTTCAACGGACGACCGGCATGATAATAGGTCGTCCCGAGAAACCACGCAAGAACCGACCTCCAGGATTTGCCCGAACCGACGGCCTGGGACGAACGGCCCGGCGTCTTCGATCCGCCGACCAGACGGCGAAGCCGGCGATGAAGCCAGACGTACGCGCCGTACGATTGCGAAATACCGTAGCTCCGGATCGAGACGCCGGCCAACCTGTCGGCGAACGGAGCGAAGACCGCCCGCAGGGTCTTATGTGTGAAGAAGTTCGCATGAACGGGCGGGATATTCGAACGGAAATTCGAGACACCGAGTCGGATCGCCAGCGAGCCATAGTTCGGAACGTTGAAGTAGGCGCAGCCGCCGGGCTTGAGGACTCGGATGACCTCCTCGACGTAGGCACGCGGCCGCGCCACGTGCTCGAGCACCGCCGTGTTCATGACCGCTCCGAAGTGGTCATCGGGCAGAGCGGCCTCGTGCAGTGTGCTCTGGTAGACCTGGTAGCCCTCGGCGCACTGCTTCGCCCACGGTGACGGATCAATGCCGTAGGCATCCCAGCCGAGCCTGACGAATTCACGCAGGAACAGCCCGTTGCCGCAGCCGACGTCCAGCACTCTGCCGACGTTGGTCTTTCGCGTGATGCGCCGCGCGAGTCCGGAGAACCAGTATCGATCCACCCAGGTCTGCAATCCGCGATACCGCTCGACGAGGTCCTCATCGAAGTGGAAGTTGGCTTGCTCGATAACCTTGTCGTCGACGTCCGCATAGACAAACGCACACGCGGTACACCGGACCAGACCGACGTCGTTCAACGTCCGTTCGCAAACGGCCTGCGATCCACAGAGAGGACACGGCTTGGTCGCGATGGTCGAGTCCGCCCTCATCGTATGTCTCCGTTGCGCACCGTCAGCATGGTCCTTCCCCTTTCTCGGCAAAGACCACCATGATATCCGATCTGTGCAGCAATGACACAACCAGCGTCACGGGCAGGCACAGCAGCCCCAGCAGCGCCGACTGCCGAATCCGGTTCCGGGTCCTGGGGTTCCTGTTGTCACCGTAGAATTTGTACTGAAGTGAGCCGAGCAGTCCCCAGGGGGTTCGGTCATAAAAGACCTTTCGCACGGACAGACCATGGTCCTTCAGCAACCGTTTGATGGTCGCAGGGCTCCAGAGACACAGGTGCCTCGGACAGTCGAGATGATACCATTTGTCCTTGAACGTTTTCGCCCAGCAACTGTCGGCATTGGGAACGCCGATCGCGCAAAGACCGCCCGGCTTCAGCAGTCTCGCGATGTGCGCCATGACCTCCTGCGGGTCCGGCACATGCTCGAGATACCACCACGCCGTGACCGCATCAAAATACTCATCCGGGAACGGCGCCTGCGCGACACTGCCTTCAAAGATATCGAGTTCATAGAGCCCTTTGGCCCGTTCAACGGCTATCGGCGACAGGTCGATCCCGCAAACGTGACAGCCGGTCGCCCGTCGCATGGTATCCAGGAACAAGCCATTGCCGCAACCCACGTCCAGCAATCGCCTCTCCGGGTCGAGACGGCCGAGCAGAGGATCGACGACCCGGGCATCCATCAGCGAGCGGAGTTGCCTGCCCACAAGGGGTATCTTCGCGATGCGCTCGCGCAGCTCGAACCACTTCTTTCGAGGACTCTTCGCCTTGTCTGCATGGGGCCCGTATTGGGCTGGATACAACGACCCCAGGCACTCCGGCGTGACCTGCGGGTTCATGTACACAAGACCACAGTCCCGGCATCGCACGTATCGGAAGCGGCCCTGGACGTCGTGAAGACGGTCGACCGCCTCGAACAGAACGTCCGCCTCGACGCTGCCGCAGAGCGGACAAGGCACGTCCTGCACCTCGATCGCCGGCGCGCCGGGGCGCTCGGATCGATCACCAGGGAAGTTTTCGGGCACGGACACGGCTGTGCAATCCTATGACGATATTCTTAATCGGAAATAATGTTAACATGTATCCCCCCCAGTTCGCCGGCGCCGATGGGCAGAGCTTGACGGCTTTCCAGTAGTATTTCCTCGCCCGGACGACGTCGCCGTCGGCCGCCAGCCAGAAGGCCGTCAGGAAATAGCTCCGTGCGTATCGGCGAACCATCTTCCCGCCGATCCTCGCTTCGAGGTCCGGATACGTCCGCATGATCCGTTTGAGCGCCGCTCGCGTCTTGGCGTAGCTCTTGACCTTATTGGCCTTCTTCGACGTGCTCTGCGGATGCCGGCGCCAACACCCGAGCGGTTCCGGATCGTAGCGGGCGCCGCCGACGTGCGCGACCTCGATCCACTTCATGTAATCACTGATGGGGCCGGGGTAACGGAAAGGCCCGGTTTGCCTGAAGACGGCGGTCCGCACCATCACGGTGACCATCGGCGTGAAGCAGTAGTGAAGGGCCAACATTTCCGCGACGTCGCCCGGCACGACGGGGTACACATCGCTGAACCGGCCGATTCGATCGCCCCCGGAATCGATGATCCACGCGTCCGCAAACACCAATCCCAAACTCGGATCTTGATCCAAGGCGGCGACCTGCTTCTCGAATCGTGTCGGCACAATCACGTCGTCGCTGTCGACGAAACAGAGATACGTTCCTTTCGCCAGAGATGCGCCGCGGTTCCGGGCCGCCACGACCCCCTGATTCGACTGGGTGAGGATCTGCGCCCGGCAGCGCGTCCCGCGCGCCACCTCGACGGTCCGATCGGAACTGCCGTCATCGACCATAATGATCTCAAAATCCTGAAAGGTCTGCTCCTCCAGGCTGCGCAACGTCTCGGCGATGTAATCCTGATGATTGTAGGAAGCGATAACGACGGACAATTTCACAGCCATGGACCCACGCCCTCAGGTCAGGATCCGTTGGTAAAGCTCTGTGTAACGTGCGGCCACCGCATCCCAGCCAAAGCTCTCGGCTCGCTTCCTCGCGGCGATGGACATGGCGGCTCGGGCCTGCGAGTCGTCGGCCAGTTTCTGAACGGCCGCGGCGAGCGAGGCCGGCTCGGGATTCTCGACCACGGTCCCGTTATCCGCGATGAGCTCGTCGACGCCCTCGCATCGGGTCGTAACGATGGGCAGGCCGCAAGCCATCGCCTCGAGCATCGCGTTGCTCATGCCCTCCTGCATGCTCGCACTGACCAGCACGTCGTGCTTCTGGTAGACCTCAGGCATGTGCTTGCCGCTGCGCCGGCCCGTGAGCGTGACGACCCCGCGCAGATCCTTCTGGGCCAGGAGCTGACGAAGCTCGGGCTCCAGCGCCCCGCCGCCGACGATGGTCAGACGCACTTGGCCGCCCTGCCGGTGCAACAGCTCGACGGCCTCAATCAACAACGGCAGCCGCTTCGTCACGGACAATCGGCCGACCGTCAGCAGCCTCAGCATATCGAGGCCCGACCCGCGCTCCTCGCCCAACGAATGGAACCGCTCCAGATCGACGCCGTTGGGGATCACCTCGATCTGAGCCGAGGGCAGGAACGCCAGCGCCCGCGACTTCAATCCCTCGCTGCACGCGACAAGGGCCGAGGCCTTCTGCCAGATGGGCTTGAAAACAACAGGCCCGAGGAGCTTGTATTCAAGCTGCAGTCTGGCGTTGTCGCCCGGGACATCCGAGCCGCGAAGGGAGATGACGTACGGCAGCCGCCTTCTGGTGCGGTAGCACAGCCGGCCCGTCGGGAACCCGAAGAAGGCGTGCACGAGGTCGTAGCCGTTCTCCGCGATCATCCTGCGATACGGCCCTTTCGCTTTTCTGAGCCACTCCAACACTTCGGCCCGCCGCCAGAAATGCAGGTCCTCTTTGTGGACCCCGACCCGGTGAACGCGGACGTTGTCGGCGAGATGCTCGGTGGTCAGTCCGAGTGCCGGCCCGGAGGTCAGCACGTCCACGTCCAGATCGCTTCGACCGGCGTACTGATGCAGCAGGGCCAGATGGGCCTGGCCCCCGCCGCCGCCGATCGGCGGGAACTCGTAATTGAGCATAAGCAATCGCAGAGGCGACATGATCAGGACGGCTCCTTCCCGGCCGGCGGGCTCTTGAGCTCGAAGAGCACGTGCGGGCCGAACATGTTCACGATTTTGTAATGGTCCATGACGAATTTCCGCAACGGCTTGTACGCCTCGTAGCGCAGCGCCTCCTCCTCGTCGAATTCACTGCGCAGCATCCCGGCCCACGCCTTGTCGTAGTTGTCGACGACCAGCTCGTTGTTCGGCAGGAACTGCGATTTCTCAAATCCCATGAAGCCCTTTGGGGCAATCGGCCACAGTTCATACGCCGGCCGGATCGTGGGCACGTGACGCTTGCGCGCGTCCACGATGAACTTCGGCGGCTCCCGGTTGAACTGCTCGAGCAGCTCGGCCACCGTCCGCTCTGCGACGGCGGGGGCGTACCGGGGCATGGCAAATGCCCGGGCGGCCGAGCTGAAGCGCTGGGCCTGGACGTAGATCCCCGGGTACCAGCCCCAGACGTAGATCGTGTCCGTCGGCTGCGATCGCTCCCGGATGTACTGCCCGACCACTTCCCATGGCCCCTTAGCACCCTTCTCCTGCCGGTATGAGATTTCTTCGTACCTCTGGAGGTAGCCTTTCCGGGGATCGGGCCGGCCGGTCTGTGGGTCCTGGTACGCCCTCCCGCTGTACGGGCTTTTCGTCATGCCGAAGAAGACGTGCCAGGACGTGACGATCATCAGGATCAGGCCCACCAGGCCCAACACGACCCAGCGGCTCTTGTCCGTTGCGGTCATCAGTTTGTCGGCATAAAGGTAGACGAGATACGCGCCCAGCATCGCGGCCGAGGCGTTCAGCGGCAGATAGTATTGCTCGTAGGAATTCGGGCTGATCCAGACAAAGGCCATGTCCAGGACCCACCAGAGGGCGAGCAACAGCACCAGCCGATTCTGTGCCGAAGGTCCGATCTTCTTCGCCGTGGACCGGCGGCGCAACATCACCACGATGCGGGCCAGAATGCCGCCGAGCGCCAGACCGATGGGCAACACCAACAGGCTGTAGAACCGCAGGACAATCGGCCACTGGTCGGAGAACGGCACGAGCTTTCGGCCCTGCGCGATGTAGTCGGCCTTCACCGGTCCCTCGGCCGCGCCGCCGAAAGGCAGCATCTTGCCGAGCTCCTGCCACACGAAGGCATAGGGCAAGCCTATATCCACGTCCCAGCCTATCATCCATACATAGATCGGGCCGATGCCTATAGCCGCACCGGCAAACAGAAGCAACACGTCCCGGCCCATCTGCCTGAAGCTCTGGTGTCCAAACACCGGCTGAAGCAGGACGAACAGGCCCATGGCCCCGATGGCCGAGACGCCGGTCTGCTTGAACAGCGGCCCCCAACTCAGCAAGGCCCCCGCTAACACGGCGTACCACCACCGCCCGCGAAGCACGTAGAAGATATAGCAACTGACGCCCATCACCATGAAGGCGATCATGTATTGCTCTTTGACGTTGCCGTCCTTGGCGATCAGGGGCGCCGACAGGTAGAGCGAGGCGATGATGACGCCGACCACCGCCGCGAGCGTGCCGTAAAGCCGGTATAAGGCTGCGAACATCAGCGTCAGCGCGGCGATCTGCAGGAGCATCTGCATGGTCTTCGGGCCCGTGTCGCTGAAGCCCCAGAGCTTCACGCCCAACATGTTGACCAGCAGCGTGCCCAATTGCGCGCTGGGCTTCTCCTCCACGCCGATCTCCGCACCCTGGAGGATATGGGCGGCCGAGTACACGTACGCACCGCCGTCGAAGGGATCGGGCGAATGGAACTCGAACCACTTGCCCAACGCAAACGGAATCCCGGCCAAAACGATTGCCAGGGCAAGCCCCAGGGAGAATCCCCTGTTCTTATCAGACAACCACGAGGGTTCCGCGGGTGCCGAGTGCTTCCTGGCGGGTCTTTTGCGCTGCGCGACTTTGCTCATTCCTGATCTCCGTGGATTTCGGGCGCGCCAAGGACCTCCCTGATGACATACGTCGGCCGGTTCTGCGATTCGTGATACGTCCGAACGAGCAGCTCGGCGAGCAGGCCCATGAGGATGAACTGGACGGAGGTGATGACCAGCACGGCGGTGAGGATCAGCAGCGGATTGCCGCTCATATCGGTGCCCCGGGCCAGCTTCTGATAGATCACCAGCCACCCGAAGAGAATCGCCAGCAGCGTGGTGAACAGGCCGAGGCCGCCGAAGACGTAGATGGGCTTCGTGGAAAACGAGCCTAAGAATTTGACGGTGATCAGATCGAGCACGACCTTGAGGGTGCGTCCCAGGCCGTACTTGGCCTTGCCCGCCATTCGGGGCCGGTGGTTGACCACGCACTCCGTGACCTTCGCACCGCTCCAACTGGCTAAGGCCGGGATGAACCGGTGCATCTCGCCGTAGAGTCTCGTCTCGGCCAGCACGTCGCGCCGGTAGGCCTTGAGCGTGCAGCCGTAATCATGAAGCCTGACGTTGGTGATTCTCGAGATCAGGCAGTTGGCGATCCTCGAGGGCAACCGCCGGGTCAGGGCCTTGTCGTGCCTCTTCTTCCGCCAGCCGCTGACCACGTCATAGCCTTCATCGAGTTTGGCCAGAAGCATCGGGATATCGGCCGGGTCGTTCTGCAGATCGGCATCCAGCGCCACGACGATGTCGCCCCGCGCGTGGGCAAAGCCCGCGCTCAGGGCAGCCGTCTGACCGAAATTCCGGCGGAAACGGATGACCCGAACCTTCGGGTCTGCGGCGTGCAGGCCCTTGAGAATGTCGAAGCTCCCATCGGTGCTGCCGTCGTCGATGAAGATCAGTTCGTACTCGTAGCGCCCTTCCAACGCCTGTTTGACTTGCTCGTACAGGGTCGGCAGGTTGTCCTGTTCATCAAGCAGAGGCGCCACGACGGAAAGCTTCGGCCCCTTCTTCGCGTTCTTCGTCTTCGTCATATCCTTGATCGTCGTTGCGTATACCCTGACCCATCGTACCGGCGAGGCCGCCTTTTGGCAACCAAAGGTGAAATCAGCCCTGTGAAGGAATTATCGGCTATGAAGGGGCGGCAGGTCAGTTAAAATGACCGGCGAAGGAGGCAGAAATCCGCCGCGCGGGTCGCCTGCTTCCGCCGGGCAACCAACAACCGCCTCGAATAGGAGTGAACGATGCGCATCGCACGAAAATGCTTCGGTATCGCCCTGCTCGCCGCATTGGCGCCGGCGGCGGGCCTTTTCGCCAGTCAGAACGTCGCGGTCGTTCGCCCACAGGATACGGGCGAAGCCCTGGCCAATCCCGGCATGGGATGGGTGCTGCACCACTACGACAATGTCGCCTACCACTACGGCGGCAAACTGGAGCCGTCCGATACAGTCGATGATTTTCCGGGTGTGACGACGGTTTACCTGCGGATTGCCTGGTCGCACCTTGAGCCGCAGGAGGGCCGGTTCTGCTGGTCGGTCCTCGATACGCCCGCCCAGCGCTGGCACGACAAGGGCCAGCGGATCGCGCTGCGGATCTCGTGCTGCGAGTCGTTCATGCGCTACGCCACGCCTCAGTGGGTCGAGAAGGCCGGCGCCAAAGGCCACAACTTCAAGCCGGGCACGGGAGTCGACCCGAACGGGCCGTACTGGGAACCCGATTACGACGACCCGATCTTCCTCGAAAAGCTGGACCATTTCCTCGCCGCCCTCGCGCTGCGGTACGACAGCAACCCGGAAGTGGACTTCATCGACGTCGGCTCCTTCGGCGTCTGGGGCGAGGGCCACACCTTCGCGAGCACAAGGCTGCCCTACTCCGCCGAGACGATCCGCACACACATCGACCTGCATACGAAGCACTTCAAGAAGACGCTCCTCGCAGCGAACGACGACTTCGCCTCCCACGGCCGGGGCCGACAGACGATCGAGTACGCCGCCGCCAAGGGCCTGACCCTCCGCGACGACAGCATCCTCGTCCAGGGAGGCGACAAGGCCTACTTCAATGCGGAATTCGCGTCGCTGTTCTGGCGGCATCTGCCGGTCGTACTCGAGAGCGAGCATTACGGCGGCTCGCGCGACCGCGGCAACTGGAAGGACGGCAGCCAATACCTCGAAGCGATTGAGAAATACCACGCGAGCTACGCCACGGTCCACTGGTGGCCGCGGGAGTTCTTAGCCGCCAATAAGGAGTTGGTCCGAAAAATCAGCCTGCGCCTGGGCTATCGCCTGCAACTCGTCGAGGCCTCCTGGCCGAGCGAGATCCCCGCCGACGGCGGCTTCTGGTTCGCGACGAAATGGCGCAACGCTGGCGTCGCCCCGTGCCTGCCCGGCGGCTACCCTGCACTGACGATCAAGGACGCCAAAGGCGGAATCGTCGGCGTCTTCGTCGACGCCGACTTCGACATGCGAATCCTCCGGACCGCCGAGGCCGGCCAGGCCCCGCCCGAGACCCACAGGGTGGAATCCAGATTGCCCCTGGCCACGGACGAGCGGACCCGCCCAATGAAGCCCGGCGTATACGACGTGTACGTATCCGTCGGCACACCGACCGGCACGCCCAGGATCGCCCTGCCCCTGCCCGCCGACGACGGCCATCACCGGTACCGCCTCGGCAAACTGAAAGTCCTGCCCGCAAACCCGGAATAATGTGTGTATCCAAGCCGGTAGGACGGAAGACCGTGGCAATCTCTGTTCTCTGAACCGGTTCTTCCTTGAGCGAATTCGAAAATCTGGGATATTACCGTCCATGGCCTCGATCAGCACACTCAGGTCAAAAACGATTGCAGGCACGAAAGAGGACTTCTGAACTATGGCGGCTGAGAAGAAACGAAATCGTCGGACGCCCCAGAATCCCACACCAGGTCGGTACGTCACACCCAGCGGCCCCGAGGCAGAGTTCGAGCCGGGCTCGGGCAAGCGGGTGCAGAAGAACCGCCTCGGTATCCGGCGCAAGAAGGAGATGGACCGCGCAGAATTTGAGGCTTTGCTGGCAGCACAAGAAGGCTATCTGGACTGTATTGGCCCGCATACCCGTCTGACGGCGGAGATGCTGCGACGGATGCATTTCGACTGGCTCGGCGGAATCTACGAGTGGGCCGGGCGGTATCGAACGGTGGAACTGACCAAAGGTGACTTTCGCTGGCCGCCGGCCTTCCGCATTGCCGAGAACATGGATGTTTTCGAGAAAGGCGCCCTCGCGCGATGTACGCCCTGCCGGCCCGGACCGCTAGGCGAGGTCGCACGATATATCGCAGAAGTGCACGCGGTGCTGCTGCTGATCCATCCCTTTCGCGACGGAAACGGACGACTGGCGAGATGGGTGTCAGACCTGATGGCGTTTCAAGCTGGTCTGCCCGCTCCAGATTATGGCTTCGTTGGGCGAGGCGCCAAAGGAAGGCGGGCGGCGTATCTGGAGGCAGTCAGAAAGGGCTATGTCAGAGACTACGGCCCCTTGACGGCCTTCTTTGTGGAAGCCCTGGAACGGCGCTTGCGTGGGCGTTCGGAGGGCTGAACCGGGATACCACGTGCACCCTCGAAGATGGAGGACTGCCGGGCATTGTGCCGGAGCATCGCCCTGCGACTCACTGGGTCGGCCAGATAAGGATTGCTTTCGAGCAGTGATTTCATAGTATCATCTTACCAGCCTTGCGGCCGGAAGGCAAGGGCAAAGCGATCGTTCTAAACGCGATTCGCAGTGAGACTACGCCCGTCTGCGCAGCGACCCGGCCGCGGCCGCCAAGACGTCAAGCCTGTCCCCGCGAAGGCGACCGACCGCAAAGCAACAAGTGCAAATCCATGCGTCCCTCAGCGATCTCTGCGCCCCGCGCGACAGGGATGAGCCTTCTCAGCCGAACTATCCACATCCTGGCCCCGCGAATTCCAATCCGATATCCCCCCATGCTCCCGATTCCCACTTGTGTTCCCGCGGGATTACTGCTCTAATGGTGCCATGGATTGCGAAGCCACGGTGCGCTGTTCAACGCGAGAGAAGTCGTGGCTGATGATTCATCTTCCGCGACTTTTTGGATGGAGTCTGTCGAAAATGTGGTGCGTCCTTAGTATTCCGATAGTGATCGAGCGAAACGGGGTGCCTATTAGGCGAGAGGAGTGATCATCGCATGTCAGAAATGAGAATTGCCCGGTTTGTCGATATGGACGCGTGTATTAGCATATTTTCTGATTACAGCACATTTGTGCTGCGCTCGTCCGAATACTACAGGAGACACTACGAAACGGATAGAGGTGATGAACGTGAACTGGAAGTAGAGTGCACCAATGGTGACTCTGCTTCGTCATCAGGCGTTGTTCTTAGCTGCTGGACTATATTGCGTGGTGACGAGCCAGTACGGGATGAATGGCATATATTCCGTGACAGCGTTGTAGCGATCGTCAGCACACCTAGCAGAGTCTGTACGATGCTTGAAAGGGCATTCGAACTTGAGGATGTCGGAATGCGCGACAGACGGAGATTCCCTTTCATTTTCGTTAAGCACAAGCTGGTGGATTACCTTGACAAAGTTCCTGAGGAAATAACGCCGGACAATATTATGGACATAACGGTATTTACGAAACGTCGAAGATTCGACGGGCAAGACGAATACCGCTTTGCGTTGGCATACAGCATGGTGACACACATGATCGACAGCTACATTCTTGCTGTGAGCCCCGACGACTATATGGTAACGTGTTATGCTAATCCCGAAATGTGCAGCGAACGGAGGAAGACGTTACGGCTGATCCTGCGGCAAGCAACCGCCGGTTACGGACACTTTAGCGATAAGAAACTGTGCGACATCATCGCTAACGAAGATGCCCTCTTTTGATGAGAAGCCAGCGTTCGGGGACAACGCGTTGCTCGTAGGTGTCCCGAGATAAAGGGGTCTACTGTGCTTATGCGCGGATGGGACAAAGAACGGATGGACGATTTCTGGGGCAGCCTTCACGATATTGGTGCGCGAGTCGCGAACTGGGTGGAAGCAATTCAATACTCGGGAAAACCGCTGGCAATGCATTTCACTTTGTTCGCAAAGCGCAGCTTGTTCTCACGACGCCATCTTGCCGCAGGCGTTAAAGAAGAGAGTCTTTCGACGATGCGTTCCTACATCAACCATCACCCAGATTACAGGACGTGGAAACTATATGTGACCAATTGTGAACTTGTGGCCAGAAGCGGCGACTACGTGATTGTCGAGAGGAGGGCCCTCAAAGGAGGGGATCGGGAGGAAGTGGCCAACGTTGTGCGGCGTTTTGGGGGCACCCAAGAAGATATCTCGTATCTTCTGGATAAGACGGAAGATGACATCCTCGGTTATGTATTGCCAAACGCACATTTGAGTGCAGCAGATCTTGTCGAAGTGGTCAAGATCGGGCGGACAACACCAATCACCCCCAAAGAGCAACAGCAATTAGTGAGAGGAGTCGTACGATGGGCGGAGACCCTCCGCACCAAATCGAGGGACGATATTCTTCTGGAACGAGTAATACGCACGCAGTTGGAGCGCGGAGCGAGCCACACGCTGATCCGGCGCCTTGCGGAAGAATACGACAACTCAGACCAATTCTGTGAGCCCCTGATGGGCCAATTGGAGGATTGTGTAATCGACGAGATGTTCAATGACATTGGCAGTCGGAATGAATTGACTGTTGATGATAAGGCAATCACGGAATTCGCAATGCTCACTCTTCTTGAGGGGTGTATGCCAACCGCCGAGGGGTTGTCTTGCCTGGAGCGGGTGTGTGGTAAAGAATTTGTCAAGGATATCCTGGACAAGCGAACTGAATGTCAAGACTGAGACTAAGATCCTAACCATCCGCCGGCGTACATGGGTGGGAAAGGCGGAGCAGCACGCGGGTCTGGGGGAGGGGCCTTGAGATGGAGGGGTGGTTTTCCTTTTCTTGTGGGGCGGAGTGGGGTACGTGATGGGGCCATGCTGGAGAAAGGATTGGTTCAGGTCTATACGGGCGACGGCAAGGGCAAGACGACCGTGACGATTCCTGTCACGCCGTGGCGGCGTAGCTGAGCACTTCGAGTTCTGTCGTCTTGTCGGTTCTCTTGAGAATACTATCGACCTTCTCCATCACCGGATCGTCGATGAGGTATTC
>CBFDDG010000022.1:0-19666 GCA_965603505.1 uncultured Phycisphaerae bacterium
AACCTCCCCGGCGGGCGCGTCTTCACGCACGCGGTCATCGCCCCCGATATGAATGATGCATACGATTTCCAAGGGATCCCTTTTACCGGCTGCTTCGACGGGAATGACTGTACGATTCGTAATCTCACAATACCCCGCGATAGTGTGGATTTCCTCGGTTTGTTTGGTGCCGTAGGCGAGGAGGGCGTGGTAGAGAATCTCGGCATTGAAGCCGCTGATGTAGGTTTTATGAGCGGAGAGTACCGGGGCGCTTTGGCAGGCCGTAGCGAAGGGCGTATTGTTCGCTGCCGTGCCGAAGGGCGTGTTTCCGGTCTTGGATATATTGGCGGCCTGGTGGGCGAGAACCGGGGCACGATCCTTCACTGCCGTGCGGGCGGCGACTTTGTCTTCGGCTTCAAAGACATAGGTGGCCTCGTGGGTGGCAACGACCGGGCCGGCAGGGTCGTGCGATGCGCTGCAACCTGCGAGGTAGTCGCCACCCTATCCGGCAGAGCCGGTGGTCTGGCGGGATTCAACATGGGCTATATCGCCGACAGTTACGCCACCGGCGACATTCTGCCGTCGATGGATGTCGCCAGTCATCTTGGCGGTCTGGTGGGGGATTGCTCAGGCATGATCGCGAACTGCCGCGCCAGCGGTAACATCCTGGGCGAGGAGGACGCCAGCCAGCTTCATGCGACTGGAGGGCTCGTTGGAAGGGTGGGTGGCAAACTCATCAACTGCTACGCGACGGGGAACATCTACGCAGGCGCCGACAGCCGTTCGATCGGTGGCCTGGCAGGTATCGGTACCAGCGGCTATATCATCAACAGCTATGCCGTCGGCCGTGTCTCTGCCGGCGAGAACAGCCGGTCTGTGGGCGGATTGGTGGGAGAAACGACACAGACGCCTTGGATTATCATTGAAGGTTCCTTCTGGGACATTGAGACGAGCGGATTGTCTGAAAGTGCGGGCGGCATAGGGCTGACCACGGCCCAGATGCAGGACATGCACTCATTCCTGACAGTCGGGTGGGACTTTGTGAGTGAGCGAGATAACGGTACGGCCGATGTGTGGCTGATGCCGGAGGACGGCGGATACGCCACGTTAGCCCTTCTTTCTGATGTGTACGAGCCGCCTGGCCTCGCCGGCAGCGGCACGCGGGAGGCGCCCTTCAGGATTGGCGCGCCGGAGGACCTCGGGGCCATAGGGCGCCACGATCTATCGGCTCACTACGAACTGACAAGCGATATCGATCTAACTGGGATCACCTGGAGGCTTGCGCCGATCGTGTACTTCGGCGGGCGACTCAACGGCGCCGGGCACATCATCTCGCACCTGACCATTCGCGGCCGGGAAGACCTGGGCTTGTTCGGTTACATAGGAGGCGACGCGGTCGTAGCGGATCTCGGCGTTGAGAACGCGGATATCGCAGGTGAGGACCACGCTGGTAATCTTGGCATTCTGGCCGCCTGCAATGAAGGCTCTATCGCCGGGTGCTATGCGCATGGTCGGGTTTCAGCGGGAGTCGTTGGATATTGTGCGGGCGGCCTGGTCGGATCGAACGGGGGCCGCATGTGGTTTGGCGTGGGCGCCATCATAGACTGCCACACGGTCGCCACCCTCACCGGGGGGGACAGCACCGTCTGTCTCGGTGGGCTCGTCGGCTACAACTGGCACGGCACGGTCACCGGCAGCTACGCTGCCTGCGACGTCTCCAGTGGCCAGGAAAGCGAGAGCGTGGGCGGCCTGACAGGGTACAACGGAGGCACAATCGTAGACAGCCATGCGTCCGGCGACATTCGGGCCGAGAACGACAGTACTTATATTGGTGGCCTGGCTGGAAACAGCAGCGGCACAATCGAAGGGAGCTATGCAACTGTCACGATCTCCGCCGGCGAGGATGCGAACGATCTTGGCGGCTTGGTGGGGAACAACGCAGACGGGATTATCACCGGCTGTTACTCCAGCGGTGATGTCCACGCTGGGGACAGGAGCGAAGATCTTGGCGGTCTCGTCGGCTCGAACCACGCTCTGATCACAAGTTGCTATGCAACGGGCAGCATCTTGGCTGGTGCTGATAGCTGCGATCTTGGCGGACTGGTGGGCGACAATTGGAGGAGTGCAGTTATCGCTTGCTATGCCACAGGTGACGTACGTGGCGGACAAAGGAATCAGCAGCTCGGTGGGCTTGTGGGAAACAATGCTCGAGGCACGGTCACCGATTGTTACGCCGCGGCCTATGTCGCGAGCGGCTACGACAGCTCGGGGCTTGGTGGCCTGACTACGGACTCCGCGGACGGCTACACGCGACGATGTTTCTGGGATATCGAGACCAGTGGATTGGCCGTCAGCGCCGGTGGGAAAGGGCTGACCACCGCGCAGATGCAGGATGCTGATACGTACTTAGCTGCTGGATGGGATATGGCTGGCGAGCGAAACAACGGAACAGTTGATTTGTGGTTCATGCCCCAGACCGGTGGATACCCTCTGCTAACCGCCTTCTCGGAAACCCACGAACCTCACCAACTGGACGGCAGCGGCACAAACGAAAACCCCTATGAGATTGCCACGGCGGAGGACCTTGGCGCGATGCGCCACTACAGCCCGTCCGCCTGTTACGAGTTGACGGCCGACGTCGACCTGTCGGGCATAACCTGGACGGTGGCCCCGTGCGGAGACTTCAATGGCCGGTTTGACGGAGCCGGTTCTGCCATTCTGAATCTGGCGATCGATGGCGGAGGATTTCTCGGTTTGTTCCGTTCATTGGGCGAAGACTCCATGCTCCAGAACGTGCAGATCGAAGATGCGAACATCGTATGTGGAGACAACGCCCACACCATTGGCATCCTGGCGGCACGTAACGCGGGAGACATTTCTGATTGCTTCACAAGCGGCCGCATACGGGCGAGTGATCGATGCACCTGCCTCGGCGGTTTGCTGGGGCGGAACGGTGGAGAAGTCCTCCGGAGTCACACGAACGTTGCCGTACAGGCCCGTAATCGCGCCAGCGGCCTTGGCGGCCTCACCGGGGACAACAGGGGAGGCACGATCGGCAACAGCTACGCTATTGGGAAAATTCAGATCGGCTTTGACGGAAACGACATTGGCGGGTTGATCGGCAATAATCGGAGTGGGCAAACAATGGATTGCCACGCAACTGGTGATATCTCAGGCGGCTACTCGTGCGCCGCCCTCGGCGGGTTGGTCGGCAACAACCGTGATGGACAAACAACGGATTGCCACGCAACTGGTGATATCTCAGGCGGGTACTCGTGCGCCGCCCTCGGTGGGTTGGTCGGCAAGAATGAGGGGCGGATCGTCAACTGCTTCGCCACGGGCAATATCTCCGGTGGGCACTGTAGCAGCGCGCTCGGCGGCCTCGCGGGAACTGGCGGAGGGTACGCTTGGTACGCTCGCATTGACCGCTCTTATGCAGCAGGGAACGTCTCGTGCGGGAACTACTGCGATTCTATCGGTGGCCTTGCCGGAAGCAACGGATCGGGCGGCGGCATCCACGACTGTTATGCCACTGGCAGTGTCACCTCCGGCCAGGAAGGCAGGTACATTGGCGGGCTCGTGGGGGAGAATGCTCTTGGTACGGTCGTCAGGTGCTACGCCGCGGGCAGTGTCCTGGCCGGTTCGTCCGGTACGACTTTGGGTGGGCTCGTGGGGGCCAAAGGGCTGGGCACCGCAACCGCCTGTTACTTCCTGGCTCCGGCCGACGGCGGCGGGCCGGACAATGGTGCGGGTGTGTTCCTCACGGACGTCCAGATGAAGCAACGGGCGAGTTTCGTTGGATGCGACTTCGAGGGTGTCTGGACGATCTGCGAAGGCAAAGACTATCCCCGGCTGTGGTGGGAGCCGGTGCAGTGCGGGCCGTAAGCTGGGCCTGCGACGGACTTTTTTGGGAAAATCGCGTAACGCGGCGGGGCGATCCTGGACTGGATGTAAGGGCAGGGTGGAGCCCGGACATCTGAGAAAGGATGAGCCTGCAGGATCGTCTGTGGCCTTGGGGTGGGCCGCCCGGAGGGACGGCCCACCCATCCTGGGAAAGGAGAGGAATGCGACCGTAAGCAAGCGGTTCACAGTGGCTCCATGTACGTGCGCCGTTGTGGACAATGGCGCAGTCCCAGCCTCGCCGAGAATCGAAGTTGAATTGCTGGTGGCCAATCGAAACTGGTTCGACCTGTGTGTCTTCGATGGCTATACAGGCATCATGTCGAGACAAAGGCATGAGCATAGCGAAATACTGCCCATTGATTCAGGAGGAACTGCGATGCGGACTGTAAGAGTGAGTCTGTTGCTTGTCCTGGTTGTCTGGGCGTGGAGCGTCACTGCGGCTCTCACTGCGGCTTCGGAGCCTGTGGAGGACGGCAATGAGCCCTGGATTGCGGCCGAGCATCTCGCGCCCGGTTGGCGGTCCATGGCACTGACGACCCGGTACTACAATCCCGAAGACCCTGCGTTGGGCAACAGGCCCCCCCAGCGGTCCCTCTCATTCGCAGGCAGAATCGACGTGATCGATCCGAACGGGTTGATTGGGTTGTCGGAGGTTGCGATGGATGCTCTGGCGTTCGATGAGGCCAGCAGTCAGATTCATGTGGTCGGCGCCTCACAGCAGACGGTCGGCGGCCCTTACTCATCGCACTCACTCTCGTATCAACCGCTAAGATATCTCACGAGGTTGGATGCCGGCGGACGGACAATCAGTATTGCACCCTACGAGTTCGCCATCGATATGTCGATGAGGCCCAACGCCCCGTTTCCCTTAGTGCTCAGCAGACTCGAGTGGTCGATGTCCGCGGTGCTCAGCGATGTGTTCGAGGCAATCGACATCCCCTTTGTTCTTACCAGCGACTGGATCGAGCTGGTGCCGGGGTTGGAGGTCTTCGTGGAGCAGGCTATCGTGCAAGAAGGCAAATACAGCTATCGGATCAAAGCAAGATACGATCCGAACAAGATTTCCTACCTGGGCGCCCAGGAGGAGCCCCCGGGTTTCACAGGACGGCGGCATGATACGCCTTACACATGGTCCAGCCAAGCCTCTCCAGAGATGATCGCCACGGCCATCGACGTGGTGGATGCGGAAGGCAACTCTATCTGGAACAAGCGCATGCAATCCGGCCACATAAGTTTCGGTACTGGGAGCGGTTTCAGTGACTCCGGCGGCCAGAGAATTGCCATGCGGTATGGCAGCGGCACCTGTTCTGAATGCGGCAACGTTGCTTTCCTTCGCCACATCATTGCCTTTGAGCCCTATCACCGGGAATTGCGGTTCGTTCTGGAGGACGTACTCGTGCCGGGCTTCTAAGGTCCCCACCGACGGGAGAGTGGCGGTTCTGTTCGTATGAACTCGCGGCCGCGCAGGCGGCACGGGTCGTCTACGTGGATGCCGGCGCGGGCGGGGTGGGGTCCGTGCGGACGTCCTCTTCGGCCGAGAAACGTCAGGGCCTTCCGGACGGGAGCGGTTCTTCTTCTCATAGAACTCGCGAAGTCAACCAAGGTAACGCAAAGTCATAAGTCCTTATTTGAAAAAGACCTATCGGTTTTGACCAAGCCCGAAGAGTTTCCCCAGTGAAAATTTTCTCAGAATTCCTGTAATATTCTCTTGTCGCGTTCTACATATGTAGTAGAATGCTTCTACGATTGTAGAAGGGATGTTGATTATGAAGCTGACAGAAGCAGAATGGCAGATCATGAATGCGTTGTGGCAGGAGCATCCGGCGACGGCGCGTCAGATCATGGATCGGCTGCCGGTCGGGGTTAAATGGGCCTATACGACAATAAAGACGATGCTGACCCGACTGGTAGAGAAGAACGCCGTCAGTGAGGCCAAGCAGGGCAATACCAGCCTGTACGAGCCTCTGGTCTCGCAGCAAAAGGCCCGGCTCAGCGCCTTTCGGTCGCTGCTGGACCAAGCCTTCGACGGGGCCGTCGGGCCGCTGGTACACTTTTTGGCCGAGGAAAAGCAGCTCTCGGCCAAAGAGAGGAAAGAGCTCAGGAGAATCCTGGAAAGCGAAGCGGAAAGCAAGGGAGCATAGACATGGTTGAGCAATTGAACACGTTGGCCCGCCTCTGGTGGGATTGGTCGGCGGCCATGTTCTGGCAGGTCGGCCTGCTGATCGTCCTGATCGCGTGTCTCGACCGGCTGGTCCGCCGATGGGCCTGGCCGCAGTTGCGGTACGCGCTGTGGTCGCTCGTCCTGATCAAGCTCCTGCTGCCGCCTTCCCTGTCGCTGCCGAGCGGCATCGTTCCGGGATTGCAGCCGAAAGTCGCGCAGGCCGTGCGCTGGATGGACTCGGAGAAGACAGTTGCCGCGCAGGACAGCGCGGCCATTTCGGATTTCGGATTGCAGATTGCGGATTTTAACCTCGACGTGGATGCGCCGTTCGTTACGGCTGCCTCGCGCTCGCAAGCTGCTCCCAATGTGCAGCCGGCCGTGCTGGTAACTGCTTCGCCTCACGACGCGAATCCGCAATTCGCAATCGTCAATCCGCAATTGCGGTGGCCGGTCTATGCGATGGCGATATGGCTCGCAGGGACGGTGATTCTGGGAACATGGCTCTTCATCAGGCTGCATTCGCTTGCCGGCCGGCACGCGTATACTGCGGCAGTCGCTTCACTGCCGCAATCCTTCTACAATCAGTTGGCCGGTTGTGCGAAGCGTCTGAAACTGCGTCACGTTCCGAGGGTCGCGGTGACCGGGCGGCTCGCCAGTCCCGCCGTGTTCGGCGTCTTTCGACCGGTGCTGCTCATGCCGAAAGGCTATCTGAGCAAGCTCTCGCGCCGGGACACCGAGCACATGCTCCTGCACGAGCTGGCGCACATCCGGCGGGGCGATCTGGTCATGCACGGCCTCTACATGCTGGTGCAGATCGTTTACTGGTACAACCCGCTGCTGTGGCTCGTGCGCCGGCAGTTGCACCACCTGCGCGAGCTGTCGTGCGATGCGACCGTGGCCAACCTGCTGCGGGAGCGCACGCCGGCCTATCGCCAAACGCTTTTGGAGACCGCCCGGCGGCTCCTGGCCGGCTCGGTCGAGCCGGGGCTGGGCCTGGTGGGCTTGTTTGAAGATTCGAACCGTTTAGCAGTCCGCTTGAATTGGCTGACCAAGCCAACCTGGAGGTATAGAACCATGAAACGCATCACTGCAATCACCGTCGCCGCCCTGATGTTAGCCTGCGTGCTTCCCATGGCGCAGGCCCAGGGGCCGGCTTCCGATGAGGTCGAACCCGTCCGTTCGGAAGAAAATAGCCAGTTGTCACAGGATATCGCAGCACTGGAACTGCGTCTTCAGGAATTGATGGCCCAGCAGCAGGAACTGCAAAAGCAGCTCCAGGCACTGGCCGAGAAGCGCAGTCAGGTGCAGACAAAGCCGGTCAAATCGAAGCCCGAGAAGGTTCCCGTTGCGGTCACGCCACACCAGAGAACGGAAGGCGGGGAGCTCGGAGTCGCAACCGTTGCCCCCGCGAAAGCTCCCGCGCCGGCACACGCTCCCGAGCACGAGCATGAGGCCGCAGTCAAGCGGGCGAAGGCTTTGGCTGCCATCGCTGAGGTCAAGGCGAAGCAGGCCGCGAAGGACGCGGAGAAGGCCCACAAGGCCGCGAAAGCGCAAGCCGAGACCGGGCACGCGGAGATCCACGATCTGGAGCAGTGGGCCGCACAGATAGAGGCCTGGGCCGCACAAGTGGAGCAGTGGGAGCAGAGCGAGGAGATGCAGAAGTGGCAGGCGGACATGGAGAAGTGGGGTGAGCAGATAGGGCACTGGGGTCAGGAGTTGGCCCGCCGGCAGACGGGAACGGCGGACGCGTCCGCCGAAAGCGCCGACATGCCTGAGATGGCTCCGATGCCGGAGATGCCGGCGATGCCGTCCTTGCCTGCTCCGACGCCGATTCCGATGCCGGCCCCGGCAGTTTCCATACACGTTCCCGAAGTCCACGTACCGCATATCGAGCCCCCTCATGTCGAGCCGCCGGTCCTGCCGGCCGCACCGAAGAATCAAGCGGACCTCGAAGAGGGCGAGTCGCACGGTGAGTATGTCATCAAGACCCTCACGCCCGACAAACTGCTCGAGGTTACGAACGACGTTGGCTCCATCACGGTGCGCGGGGTCGCCGAGCCAACTTGCAGAATCGTCGCCACGGTAAAGAGCAAAGCCGCCACGGCCGAGAGGGCCCGTGAGATTGCCGAGGACGTGCAGGTCATCGTCACGACATTGCCGGACAGCGGTCGCGTCACCGTGAGACGACCGGACGGCCTGAGCAAACAGGAACGCGACAACTACGTCGTGGCGCTGGAGGTGCTGGTGCCGCATGAGGCGCAGATCAAGGCCAGTCAGAACATGGGCGATATCCGCCTGACGGGGCTGAATGGCTCCACTGAAGCGCACACGAACATGGGCAGCATCCGGGCCGCCGAGGTCTCGGGCCGGGTTCTCCTGAGTTCCAACATGGGCGATCTCGACTATCTCGTGCCCGCGAACCTTTCCGCCAAGATACAGGCCGCTACGTCGATGGGCTCCATTAAGAGCGACCTGCCGCTGGAGGGGGCGAAGTCGCGCGGCCTCTCGATGGGCGGCAAGGTCTCCGGCACGGTCGGGCAGGGCGAGGGCAGCATCTCCCTGACCACGAATATGGGCTCCATTCGCATTCGTACGAAGGCCACAGGATCGGACATCGTGCTCTGATCGTTCGGGTGAGTGGTCATCGCTCCAATGCGTGACACAAGCGCGGGCCGGGATCATCCTCCCGGCCCGCTTTGCTTTTCTGCCGCCGTCGCCCTCCTCCCACGCCATTTTTGCTTTTCCGGCCTGAAGCTTCAGCCAGGGTAAGGTAAAATCGCTGCGCACACGTCATAAGGATGACGATCGATTGTCAGGCGTTTGTGACGGGTCGGAGATGCTCGAAGACCGAAGACTGCTATGGAGATTGAAGCGGGGTGACCGGGACGCGCTTCGTCGGGTCTATGAGAGACACGAGGGCACCCTGCTGACGCTGGCGGCCAATCTTCTGCGCGATCCGGCCACGGCCGAAGATGTGGTTCAAGACGTCTTCATCGCCTTCGTTCGCGCAGCGCCCAAGCTGCAATTGCGCGGCACGCTGCGGGCGTACTTAGCGACCGCCGTGGTCAACCGGGTCAGAGATCACTTCCGCAAGAAGTCTCGGGAGCCGCTCGTTGGGATGGAGGATGCCGGTGGCGTCGTTGCCGGCTCCGATGGGCCGGTGCAGATGGTCGTCAAAAGTGACGAGCTGCGGCGGCTCCGCTCGGCGGTGGAAGAGCTGCCGTGCGAACAGCGCGAGGTCATCATGTTGCGCACCCACGCCGGCATGAAGTTTCGAGAGATCGCGGAGCATCAAGGCGTCTCGCTCAAGACCGCTCTGAGCCGGTATCAATACGGGTTGGACAAGCTGCGCTCGATATTGAATAGCGAGGTAGTGAAATGACATCGAACGATTCTCTGAAAAGCATGCTTCAAAACCTGCGTTACGAAAGAACCGCCGACAGGCGGCAAAGAACGCTTCAGAATATCTTCGAGGCACTGATTGAATCGAAAGAACCAACGCCGACCGCGAGTCGGCCTGGAATATGGAGACTGACCATGAACACCCGAACGAGGAAGCTCGCCCTGGCGGCTGCGGCAATCTTCATCGTGCTCGGCGGCGTGACATTCTGGCCCTCCGGCAACGGAGAGACCGGACAATGGTGGCTCGGCTCGTCCGCCGCCTGGGGACAGGAAGTCCTCGCGAGGCTCGATACGATCAAGGCGGTGAGCTGCCGCGAACGGACGATCCTCGTCGCCGCCGACGGCTCAGAACATATGTCCAGCACGTGGGACATATTCTACGTGTCGAGCGACAGCTATCGCCGGGACATCTACGATGGAGACGTCCTGCGAGAGATCCAATGGTACGTGCCTGATGGACAGGACATGGTCCAGCACTACGTGCGCTTCGACCTGGGCTGTTACGGCGCGACAAGGCACACCGGGAGCTTCGGCGTCCAGGATCCCGTCGAGCGGATGCGGTCTCACGTCCGTCGCGAGGATAGAGCCAACCGGTTCCTTGGCGAGGAGTTCATCGAGTGCCGCGAGTGCGTGGGTTTTGAAATCTCCGCCGCGAGCTACGGAGACAATCCCGAAACGTGGGTGGATCGGATCTGGTTCGACAAAGAGACGAGGCTGCCGGTGCGGATGGAGCGATCCGGCCGTCCCGTCACCGGTCGCCCAGAGGAGACGTTCACGACCGTCCTGGATCAGTTCATCTACAACGGGCAGCTTCCGGCGGATACCTTCATCCCTTCGAAGTCGCCCGCCGGATTCATCAACGCCCACCCCGACGACCTGCGCGGAAAGGACTGATCGTGTGTCACAGACCTCACAAGCTGCTCGTGATGCTGGCCACGACTTCAGGCCTCATACTCGTTGCCTCGCTGTTTCTTCCTACCGTCATGGTTGCCTTGTTCCTGCCTCCGGCCGGCCTGATGGTGGGCGTCGGCTCGATCTGGAGTGCATCGAAGGCGCTGACCCTTGTGGTCGTCGGTCTCCTCCTGCCGGCCATCTTTGCGCCCTGCGTTGCTGCGAACGGCAAGAAGTGGCTTTTGCCTTTGGCGGTGACGACCCTGACGATGCTGACACTGGTTTTGATGACTGTCCAGGTTGTCTTCCTGGGAGGCGAGCTTGGGTTCGGGCTCACCATCATCGGCTACGCGGCCCTCGCAGTGATTGGCTTGTGCACACTCTTGGAGGCAATTGTCGCACGACGCAGCGTCACCTCGGCTGCCCCCACCTCCTGACCTGCCGCCCCGAGGTCGGCGGGTGACCCTGTTCCGCATTGCTCGGCCCTTGTTCTTGCAGATTCGTGGTTTTCCGCCCTTCGTTCCCGATTCCCGGTTGCGCCCAGCGGGGGCTTTTCGTCTATACTGGTGATGTTCTGAGGCACGAATCGAAAAAGGAGCCCGGCGTGAGCGATCGGCAGACAGAACTGCTGGAGTTGCTGGACAGATCCGGGGCCGGCCTGTACGCCCTGCTGACCAGGCTCACCTTGCGCGAGGACGTCGCCGAGGAGCTCATGCAGGACCTGTTCCTCAAGCTCAACGGCGCCAGAGATCAGGGTGGGATCGGCTGCTGGTACGCCTACGCCCGTCGGACGGCGATCAATCTCGCTTTCGACTGGCGGCGTCGGCAGGCGACCCGCCGGGCCTGCTCGCTCGACGGGCTCGGCGAGCGTGCCTCAGACGCCGGCGCTCCGTTGAGCAGGCTGATCGAAGCCGAAGAGCTCGAACAGGTCCTCGCCGCGATCGATCGGCTGGCCGGCGCCTCGCGCGAGGCCTTTGTTATGCGGCACATCCAGCAGGATTCGTACGAAGATATTGCCGAACAGCTCGGCAAAACGGTTCATCAGGTGCGCGCCCTATGCTTCAGAGCGATGAGCACGTTACGCGACGTGCTCGGACGCAACCACACGCCGGTGGATGGAAAGGAGGTGCAGCATGTCGAAGATGAGTGAAGCGGAACTTCGACGCCGCCTCGAATTGCTCGCCGGCGTGCAGCCTTCGGCCCAGGCCACCAGCCGGGTCCTGGAACGCGTCCGACAGACCTTGGTACAGAAAGAGAGTCTACAGGCTCGCAAGAGCTTCTGGAGAATAATCATGGACAATAGATGGAGCAAACCGGCTGTTGCCGCGGCGGTGATTCTGGCCGTGGCCATCGGCCTCAATCTCATCGGCGGCCGCCACATGGGCGGCGTCGCTTGGTCGCAACTGCTGGAGAATGTCCAGCAGACCCGGTCGTATATCCATCGGACCCTGTTGACCATCTCCGCCTCGGGCCGGCCGGAGGCCGAATACGAGTTCGTCGTGTATCGCTCGCTGGACTACGGCATGAGGCGAGACGCCTACAAAGACGGCAAGCTCGTTTCCCGGTTGTACATATCCCGTGATGCCGAACGCTGCGTCGAAGTCTTGCCGGACGAGAAGAAATATGTCAAGGCGAAGTTCAGCGAGGCGCAGCTTGCCGAAATCCGCGACAAGAACGACCCGCGCGAGCTGGTCAGACTCCTCATGGATTTCGAACACACGGACCTGGGCACAGAGACCATTGAGGGCCGGGTTTGTGAAGGCATTGCAGTGGACGACCCGCGGTTCGGCCGAATGCTCTTTGAGGAGGGCACAGGCCGCCTCTGGGCCGATATCGAGAGTGCTCTGCCCGTCCTCATGGAGTTCGAAGGCACCTCCGCCGGCGGTTCCATTCGGACGCGCGTCGTCCTCGACCAGTTCCGCTGGGGCGCGGGACTGACGGACGCCGACTTCGAGCCGAATATCCCCGACGATTATACGGTGATGGCCGAGGTGGACCTCTCGCCGGGCGATGAAACGGTGGTCAAAGCGCTGCGGGTCTTCGCGAAGATCACGGGCGGCAGGTACCCGAGCAGCCTCGACATCATGACGGCCATGAGCGAAGTCCAGGCCGCCTTCCTCATCGAGCGGCGTAAGCAGGGGGTCTCGCTTGAACAGGAGCCGACGAAAGAGGAGTTGAGCGACATCCTCGCCATCCAGGGAACCTGCATGTACTACGGCAGCCTGATGAACGAGGGCAAGGACGTCGCTTACTACGGCGACAAAGTGACGGCGGAGTTCCCGCACGCGGTCCTGATGCGCTGGAAATGCTGCGACGACACATACCGGGTGATCTTCGGCGATCTGAGCGTGCAGGACGCGACGGATTCGCAGCTCAAGGAGCTGGAAGCCATGCCTCTGAATCCCGAGCTGTACGCGATCAAGCCCCAACCACAGGCCGGAACCGTGGGCACGCCGGTGGACGGACTGCAACTGAGCTGGCTGGGCGGCGCGATGGCCATGGAGCACAAGCTCTTCTTCGGGACCGATCCAAACGATTTGCCCCTGTTGGCTACGGTCAAGGACGCGCAGTGCAGCGACCTGCCGATCCTGGAGCGAAACACGACTTATTTCTGGCGCGTTGACGAAGTGAACGCCGATGGTTCCACGACGCCGGGCAACCTCTGGAGCTTCAGCACGGGCGGCCTTCTCGCCTGGTGGAAGCTGGACGAGGGCGCGGGCGAGACCATCGCCGATGCGAGCGGCAACGACCATTCGGGCGTCCTGGTCGGCGATCCCACCTGGACGGACGGCGTCACGGGCGCAGCGCTTGAATTCGACGGAGACGGTGACTACGTCGATCTCGGCAACGCGGGCGATTTCGACATCGTCCATCAGATTACCCTCTGCGCATGGGTGAAGGTCAATGCCTTCGATACGGATTGGCAGGCCATCATCGCCAAAGGCGATACGGCTTGGCGGTTGTCGCGCGACCAGGGCAACAATCTGCACTTCGGCTGCACGGGCCTGTGGCCCGAATGGGTGCGCGGCAGCGTCGATGTGAACGACGGGCAGTGGCACCACGTGGCCGGCGTCTATGACGGCGGCGAGCTGCGTCTCTACATCGACGGCAAACTCGATGTCTCGGCCAGGACCCAGGGGTCGATCAACGTCAACACGTTCTCCGTCTACATCGGCGGGAACGCCGAGGAGCCGGGCCGCGACTGGAACGGCCTGATCGACGACGTCCGCATCTATAACTACGCCCTCTCGGAGCCCGAAGTCCTGACCCTCATGGAGGAACGGGAACTGTCCAGATAAAGAGCGCAAGATCTCCGTGGCTTCTGGCGATGGCTGCTGCCTTTTCCGTGGCCGTCGCCGAGGCCGCCACGATCATCCACCTGATCCCAGGTACCACTATCGTTGACGCCGGAGCATTGCTCGCTACGGTTTTCCTCGCGGGCTCTTCTTTCGGGATTTCATGTTGCACCCCAGCAGGCCACGTCAACCGATCGTCATAGCCGGTCGTCATAGCACAGAGTAGGAACGAATGTCAGGAAGAGCCCTGTCGCCGAAGCCGGTCCAGGCAGAGCGACCGGGCAATCGAAAATGCCTGTGGGCAATGGCTTGTTGGTCAAGGAGATGTGAAATGTGGCGTTGGATTCACGTATGCTTGTTAATCAATGTTGTGATCGTTGCCTGCTGCTCGTCAAAACCGTCTGCTGCGCAGGTGGAACGAGCGAGCCAGGAGACCCATGCGCAATCAACAAACTTGCCGGAGATCACCTCCCATCAACAAATAACGCATCCTCTGTATCCCAACGTACTCGATGAGCGACCTGACATTCCGTCTCCGTATTTGACGCCGGACCGCACGGAAATCCTTACGGCCTTTTTGAAGAACGGAAAATATGCTCCGATGTCGGTCACCGTCGAAAATGGAAAGCCTTTGCACTACAGCTACAGAGTTTCAACCGTATATGGTAAAGATCAACAGCTTCATGTGAATCGTGGTGATTTTCCGACTCTGGCCAGAACCGGACTCCACAGCGAAGCCGAATTGGAGGCCAAAGATACGATAACAGGTATGCCCATTGATGTTATCAATTACATCGGTCGGCCCTGGAGATTCTCCGGGGCGGGGTTTATGGCCGAAGATGAGGATATCATCTCCGTCTTGAAAGCCGACAATAACTTGGTTAGAAAACTGGGATTGACCCATCCACAGATGGCCAAACCTCTCTATCATGTCTGGAATATGATCCTTCAGGAAATTAGATGCGGAAGATGGGGAAGGTTCTCCGGCATCCAGTGTTTCTTCTACAATGGCAATAAGGTTACGCTTCGGGCGGAAAGTATGAAGGGGTGGCAGATATCCATATTTCATGATGAGATCCAGGGCAGATTTGATATCGACGTCCAACGGATGCTCACCCCTGCGGAACGACTGTTCCTACAGGAGAAGTACGCTCATCTCTCCGCCGCACAGATGGCTGAGCTTGAGGGGAAGCTCACCCGCTTCCATTTCAGTGAAATGGTGCCCTACTACATTATGCGCTATGGTTTCTATGAAGGACATACGGACTATCGGGCCGATCCCATTGCCATAGCGTGTATATTCGGATTGAGGACTGTGGAAGAGATTGAGAATGCCTTCAGTGGCAGTCTGTATAGAGCTCTGACGGACGCGTTCACAACAGAGAACGTGGACCGATGATTCCCTCCGATTCTCTTTTCCCCGCGTGCGGTCGTCTTCCACATCAGGAACGAATGTGTAGCGGACGGCTGGCTCACCCGAAACTAGCAGCAGGATAGATAGCCCGCGACGTGTGTCGCAGAGAGGCACTCCACAGGGTCGTTCTCGAGGGGCTTTTTCTTGTTGTCTTCATCTGCGCAGGTCGCTACATTGTGGCGGCGTTATGGACTCTGGCGACAAAAACATCGTGCTGATCGGTATGCCGGGCGTGGGCAAGAGCACCGTGGGGGTGTTGTTGGCGAAGGCGCTCGGTCGCTATTTCCTCGACACCGATGTCTTCATTCAGGCGATCCAGGATCGGTCACTGCAGGAGATGATCGACAGCGAGGGTCTGGCCGCCTTCTGCAAGATCGAAGAGGATTACGTTCTCTGTATCGACTTGACCAACGCCGTCGTCGCCACGGGAGGCAGCGTGGTCTACAGCGAGCGTGCCATGGAGCACTTAGCCGCTCACGGCGTCATCGTCCACCTTGACCTGCCCGTAGACAAGATCGAGCAGCGCATCGAGAACCTGTACACGCGCGGCGTCGTCATGGAGCACGGCCAGACCATCCGCTCCCTCTACAACCAGCGCCAGAGCCTCTATCGCCAATATGCCCAGCTCACCATCGACAGCACCGACAAGAACCACGACCAGGTCGTCACTGAGATTGTCGAAAAACTCCTGCAATAAAACTTACGTGCGAGCCGTTTCTTTGCGCCTATTTCTGGGCCAGAACCAGACAATAATATAGCTGTAAGGCAAGAAGGGCCCTATCGGAGTACGCCGGATCGAAGCGCAGAAGAAACTGGTTGAAGCCGCTCAGGCGGGCGATATCGACAGCTTCGGCGAGCTGTGTGAATACTACTATGCCCCTCTCGTGGCCGTAGCGTACAACGTCCTGGGGGACCATCAACTCGCTGAGGATGCCGCCCAGGAAGCCTTCGCCCGTGGACTCGTGAATCTCGGAAAACTGAAGAAACCGGGCAAGTTCGCCCCATGGCTGGCGCAGATATGTCGCAATGTCGCCGTCGACATGGCGCGCACGCGGGCCCGCGAGGTCAGAGCCGAAGGGGTTCCGCAACGGCACGAATGTGATCACGAGGCCGTGGCTGTCCGGGCCATGCGTGCGGCGATTGACAATCTGCCCACGCCGATGAAAGAGGTCGTGCTCTTGCGATACTACAACAACTGTTCGTACGAACAAATCTCCGGCGTGCTGGGCCTGTCAAAGATGACGATCAACGGCCGCCTGACACGGGCCAAGCGAAAGTTGTTGAGAATCCTGGAGCAGAACGGTTTTCGGGAGAACCGATGATGAGGCGCCAAAGGAAGAACGACGCGCTCGATGGGCTGATTGGACGGGCCGTCGGACGCACTGGGCTGAAGTTTGACTTCGATACATGGAAGGCCGCGCACCGAGCCGAGATTCAAACCTTTGAATCACAAACCAGAGCCGGGCGTTCGGGATCGCATGCCCGGCCATCTCTAGGGAGAATCATCATGACAAGTAGACTGACAAAGATCGCAGCCGTCATTGCCGTGGCGGCTTTGTTGGCGCTGGCTTACTTCTTCGGATTCTTCCCGGGATCAAATGTGGTCTACGCCGTCACTGACCTTCCCGGTCTATTTGAACGAGCCAGAGTCATTCATGTCCAAGGCTGGCAGCACTTTGCCGGGCACCGGATGCCCGATGGCAAGCGAATACGACCCGTGGAGGTCGATAATTGGATCGATCTGGAAAATGGTCGGTCACGCCACACGGGAACCGGCCTGAGCATCGATGACCGTGGCGTGAGAGTCACAATCGGTGAGACCATCTCCGACGGGCAATACATGATGTGTCTCAACCACACCGAAAAGAGTGTCGTGTTCTTCCAGAAGAGCGCCTATCAGCAAATGCTGGATGCGTACAAGTACTCACAAATGATGCTGGGGCAGATGCTCGGGACCATTGAGGATGTCGGGGATTTCGCCAACATGGGCTGGGAGGAGATTGACGGCGTCGTATACGACATCTGGGAACGTGACATGACGCAGGCGACCACACAACACGGACACCGGCTGAGGCTCTGGTTATCCCCAAGCACCGGAGCACTGGGCAAGGTCCAAAGCTGGTCCAGATCCGGGGACGGGCCGTGGGAACTCAGTTACGTATACGACAAGTTTGACCGCGATATTGAGCTGCCGGACGGGGTCTTTACCCTGGAAGTGCCGGAGGGCTACGTCTCCGAGAATACCGAAGACACCGCGACACCGCTGGTGTGGGGTGCCGGGGGCGGGGTGGCCTACGCTGATGAGCGTTGCAGCATGCGAGCCAGTACACGGATAAGCTTCACCATGAGTGACGGCAGCGTGATTGTGGGCTGGTTTAGCATCGACAGCAACTCGGAGACACCGCTGGAGGATTTGTTTGATGGTCTTGAATTCGGCGGGGCGTTGCCGAAGCTGCCGGTCGAAATCTATGGTCTCAAACCGGGGGGCACTCCAAGCGATGTCACCTACCAGGGGCGGCATCTGACGTACACGCGAAAGACAGACCAATTCACGGAATGGAGCCTGTATGTTCCGGATGGACCACCACCGGCCAGCGTTAGAAGTTCAGGCTATGATGTGCTCTACCGGTTCAATATGGGTAACCACCAGCCGAAATGGATTCTCGGCTTGAATGCGGAGTATGGCGTCCCGATAGAGACTGCTGAGGACTTCGAGAAGTGGGTGCTGGGTGCCATGGTCGAGCTGAGCGACGATGGCGAAGCGCCCCAGAACGTGACTTACGACCGCGTACGACAACTCATCGAGCAACTCTGGAGGTGATCGGTCAGACCAGAGGTTCGATAGCCACTCGCAGGCTGGCCGCGATCAGCCCGTGGACAGGATCGAGCAGCGCATCGAGAACCTGTACACACGCCGCGTCGTCATGGAGCACGGCCAGACCATCCGCTCCCTCTACGACCAGCGCCAGGGCCTCTATCGCCAATACGCCCAACTCACCATCGACTGCACCGACAAGAACCACGAGCAGGTTGTTACCGAAGTCATCGAGGCGATTTCGGGATGAAGCTCGCGCGAGAACCCTTCTTGTCTCGCCTATCTTCCGGCTCGGACAGGACAACACCGTAGACGGCAGACGTGGCAAGGGTTGCAACGAAAGACGTGTTGTGGTACCGTGTACCCTGGTATGTACGGGAAGGCCTAATCGAAGGAGAACTGAGGAATCTCGGTAGAGTACTCGCGTGCATCGCAATTGCACTCGGGCCGGTTCTTTTTGAAGGAGAAGGTTCCATGTCGCCACAATCCATGAGCAGACGTCGGTTTCTGGCCGGCAGCGCCACAATCGGTGCCGTGACCATCGTGCCGCGACACGTATTAGGGGGCCCTCGGCATACGGCGGCCAACGAGAAGCTCAATATTGCCGGCATCGGCGTCGGCGGGATGGGCAAGCACAATCTCAGTCAGCTCGCCGGCGAGAACATCATCGCGCTGTGTGATGTGGATCACCAGTATGCGGCGGACACCTTCAAGCTGTATTCGAAGGCGAAGGTCTACAAGGATTTTCGCGTGATGCTGGACAAGCAGCCGGAAATCGATGCGGTCATGATTGCCACGCCGGATCATACGCACGCGGTCATCTCGATGGAAGCCATGCGGCGGGGCAAGCACGTCTATTGTCAGAAACCATTGACGCACGATGTGTACGAGGCCCGCATGCTGGCCAGGGCCGCCAAGGAATATGGCGTGATCACGCAGATGGGAATCCAAGGGCATTCGAGCGAGAGCATCCGCCTGGTCTGCGAATGGATCTGGGACGGCGCCATCGGTGAGGTGCGGGACGTCGACGCGTGGTGCAGCCTGTCGTATTACCCGTTCGGGCACGCCTATTGGAGCTCGAAGTGGAGCCGACGGCCCGCAGAGGAACCGCCGGTTCCGGATACGCTCGATTGGGATCTGTGGATTGGTCCGGCCCCGTACCGGCCCTACCACCCGGCCTATCACCCGGGCGTCTGGCGATGCTGGTGGGACTTTGGCTGCGGCATGATGGGCGACCGAGGCGCCCACACGCTGGACAGTGTCGTCTGGGCTTTGCAACTGGGACAGCCGACCAGCGTCGACGCAACGTCGTTGGGGATGAACCCGGATACACATCCGCTGGCGTCGATTGTCACGTACCGCTTCGGCGCGCGCGGCAAGCTGCCGCCGGTGAAGTTGACGTGGTATGAGGGTCTGCGCCCGCCGCGACCGAGCGAACTCGAAGACGGCCGGCGAATGGGACATCCCGAAGGAGGCATCCTGTTCAAAGGCAGCAAGGGTGTGCTCATGGCCGGCGTTTACGGGGAAGGCGCGAGGCTCATTCCGGAAAGCAGAATGAAGGAGTACGAGCAGCCCGCGAAGACGCTGCCCCGCGTGGAAGGCTCACACGAGCAGGACTGGGTCCGGGCCTGCAAAAGCGGCAAGCCGGCCGGCGCGGATTTCGCGTATTCAGGCCCGCTCACGGAGATCTGCCTGCTGGGCAACGTGGCCAAACGCGTGGACACGCGAATTGAGTGGGATGGGGACGCCATGAAGGTGACCAACTTGCCCGAGGCCAATCAGTACGTTCGAACGCCCTATCGTGA
>CBFDDG010000023.1:0-19230 GCA_965603505.1 uncultured Phycisphaerae bacterium
TGCGGAACCAGGTCCAAGTCGTAATTGGCGGCCACCGAGAGCTTCATTGCCCTTGTCTCTTTGTGATCCGTTTGCCCAAATGCGACGACTGTGCTTCTGCCTCTATATACAGCCGAATGGCCAACGGGGTCGATGAAAATGTCCGCAGGGTCGCCTCTCGCCGATCGTGAAGCGGTCACGGAAATCCGCCTAAGAATACAGAAAAAGGGGATGGAGTGCCGATATACACCTGTGTCGGGCCCGGACGGGGAGCGTACCGGCATTTGGAAGGCGGCTTTTATCGGACACACCGCAGGAGTGGTATTGTGAAAAGGAACAAACGAACGCGTGGGAACAAGGCGAGAGAAGTGATCTTCGGCGCGGGCGCAAGGACCGCCCTGCTGTGTCTGGGGGTTGGCTTGTGCCTCGTGTTGCTGTTCAGTTGCCTGAGCTTCGATATCGCCGATGGGCCCAGCGAGTATGCCTATCCACACAACGAGCCACCGACGAACTGGTGTGGTTCCATCGGGGCCTTTCTGGCCTACTACCTGCTCTATTACATCGGCCCGGGCGCGTTCATCATCCTGCTTTCCGGGACAAGCTATTGCGTCGCGAAGCTGTCTGGCCGGCCCGTCGGTCAGCCTGTCTTTCGGGTCGTTGGACTGGTGCTGCTGACAGCGGGGGCCTCTGTGACTTTCTACTCTTTCTGGCCTCACAGGGTGTATACGTTCCCGATGGGTTCTGGCGGCGTGCTCGGTGTCGCGACAGCGGCGTTTCTCAAGAGCAATTTCGCGAGGCTCGGTGCGTTCATCGTCGTTTCGGCGACGTGGTTCGTCGGCTTGGCACTGCTGGCGGACAGCCTGATCGTAGGGTTATTTGCCATGGGCGGCGTGGCCGTGCGGCGTGTCGTAGGATTCGCTGTTCCCGCGTGGGCAGTCGCGAGGGAGCATTCCGAAGCCCTGACGGAGATATGGCAGAGGCTCAGTGCCCGACAGAAGAGCCTGGCCGAGCGGGCGCCGGTCCGGAGTCAGCCGGTGTCGGTCGCGGGGAGGCGGCCGGAACCGAAGGAACAGCTCGAAGAACCCGCGAAGGCGCCCGAGGCGGCACCCGCGAAACGGTCGGAGGTCGTTGAGGTCAGGCAACCGCCGGCCAGATCGGAGAAACCGGCCTTCGTACAGCCTTCCTACGACGATTACACCCTGCCGGCGCTCGATTTGCTTGCCAAGCCTGAGTACGGATTCGCTGCCGTTCAGGAGAAGGTCGTCAAATCGAAGGCCGGCACTTTGGAGAAGCTGCTGAGTGAATTCAACGTGAACGCCCGCGTCGTGGCGGCCGAGACAGGACCCGTCGTGACCATGTTCGAGTTGGAGCTGGCGGCGGGGGTCAAGGTCAGCCACATATCCAGTCTGGCCAACGACATGGCCCGGGCGCTGGGTGCCGGAGCGGTGCGCGTGGTGGCCCCGATACCGGGCAAGCACACGATCGGCATCGAGGTCCCGAACAGCGAGAAGGAAAAAGTGCGGATGAGGAGCATGATGCAGCAGGCGGGCGAGAGAGCGGGGAAGATGGAGATCCCGTTGTTCCTGGGCAAAGACTCTTCCGGCGAGGCGCTGGTCTCGGACCTGGCGAAGATGCCGCACCTGCTGATCGCCGGGACGACCGGCTCGGGCAAGAGCGTCTGCATCAACACGGTCATCGTCGGCATCCTCCTGACGAAGCGACCGGACGAGGTGAAGCTGATTTTGATCGACCCGAAGATGGTCGAGATGACGGCGTTCAACACCGTGCCGCATCTGATGTGCCCGATCGTGACGGAGACGCAGACGGCCGTCCAGATCCTCGAATGGGCCACCGTGAAGATGGACGAGCGGTACGCCCTGTTAGCCGAGGCGAGGGTCAAGAATATCGCCGAGTACAACAGGCTCGGCGCCGAGGAGATCATCGCCCGCTTCGACCCGAGCACGCCGGAAGAAGAGGCGAAGATCCCGAAGAAGCTGCCCTACTTTGTGATTGTCATCGACGAGCTGGCCGACCTGATGATGACGGCTTCCAAGGAGATCGAGGCCTACATCGTGCGGCTCGCCCAGAAGAGCCGAGCGATCGGGATTCACATCATCTTAGCGACGCAGCGGCCCCAGGCGACGGTCGTCACGGGCCTGATCAAGTCGAACATGCCGTGCCGAATCGGGTTCCGCGTGGCCGCCCGAATGGACAGCCGGATTATTCTCGACCAGAACGGCGCCGAGACGCTGCTCGGCGAAGGCGATATGCTCTTCCTCAAGCCCGGCACCAGCGACCTGATCCGCGCGCAGGGCACGTTCCTCGACGAAATGGAAATCCGCCGGATCGTCAAGCACCTCAAGGAGGTCGCCGAGCCGCAGTTCCATCCGGAACTGACGCAATTGAACAAAGTGAACGCGGCCGACATGCCGCGAGACGAGTTGTTCGACGCGGCGGTCCGCGTCGTGCTGGAGACCAAGCGCGGCAGCGTCTCGCTGCTCCAGCGGCGCTTGAGCATCGGCTACGCCCGCGCCTCGCGCATCATCGAGATGATGGCCGGCGCCGGCATCCTCGGCGAGTACAAGGGCAGCCAGGCCCGCGAGGTCCTCGTGACATTGGAAGAATACGAGCAGCTTCGCAGCCAGATGGAGGCCGACGCTGAAGACGGCTATGCCGACCTCGCCGACGAAATCGAGGAGAAGGTCCCGGAGAGGGCCTACGCCACCGAAGGCCAGCAGGGCTACCTCTCCACCGACCCCGACGAAGAGGAGGAGTGACCTCGCTCGATCGCAAGGACGACAGAGGACAATGCCCCTTCGCAGGACGGGCTACGCCGACCATTCATCTGGGCACATGCCGGCGGCTGATTGGGGAGCCTACTTCTTCTTCTGTCGAGCGACAAGCCAGGAGCGTTGCGCCCATCGGGCGAGTTCGTCCCGGTTTTCGAGGACATCCGCGGGGATTTCGAAATAGGACATGACGGCGCTCTTGACCTTCTCCGGATAGGGCTCGAAGGGAGCGGAGCCCGCCTGCAGAAAGTCGTCCCGGTTGGAATCGTCCACCTTCAGATAGGCAACGTCGTCGGCGATGAGCCCGAACATCGTCCCGTCCCGGTAGAGCCCGGCCCCGCCGAACATTCTGCGGAAGGACACCTCGCCCCAGGTCGAGAGCTGCTCGACGACGTAGTCCGCGAATTCATCCGATACAGCCATCAGTCCTGCTCCTTAACACACCCCTCACACAAAGCCACGGCTTGACTGGGTTCGCCAAAGGCAGAGCGTCTCATTCGGTGTTGTCCTTCTGGACCGCGACAAAGCTCATCTCCAGTTGTTGGATCTCTTTGATGACAGCAAGCATGACCTACGGTGATGCTCACGCATACCTTAGCCGTCCCCGAGGAGCGGGAATTTCGCGTCCGAGTTCTTTGGCGGTTTGAATCCACTCCTCAATGACCTTCTCGGCATTTGTGACAGCCTCGCGGTACGTGGGTCCATCTGCCATGCAACCCGGCAACTCAGGCACCTCCACCACAAACGACTGGTCGTCGTCGCTCCAGTAAATGATCATTTCATATCTACTCATGTTCCTCTGCTCCGAGTCCATACCTCAAGATCACATTTCGGACCTGTTTGACTTGATACGGTTTGGCCATGGATCCTTTTGGCTGGAGGTTGTCTGCCTGAAGTCAGGCTTTGTTGCCTTTCGCCCGCCCATAAGTACCGTCCTCGACTATTCTCGATCCTCCCCGGTGGCCCGCCGCATCACGTACGGCTCTTCAACCACCCGACCAGCCCATCTTACTTCATCGCAGCATTGCAGCCTATCCTTGTTTACATTGACTCACCGTGCGGGATCTGGTAAACTTGACACCATCAGGCGGAGAGCCGGTTTGCCGGGTTTCATGGCAAGGAGGACCAGGCTCATAAAGCCAGGCGAGTGTCGCACGATCCAGGACGCGAGATGGAGGACAAGACATGGCGGCGACGAGAGGACCAACGGTTGTGCCGGTCATTTTTATCCTGATGGCAGCAGGCTTTGCCGGTCTGCCTGCACACGCGAAGTACAGCGGCGGCAGCGGGACTGCGAAGAATCCCTATCGAATAGCCACCAAGGCAGACCTACTTGCCTTGGCGGCGAACACAAAGGATTATGCCTTGCATTTTGTTCTGACGGCCGACATCAGTCTCTCCGGCCAGAAGTTCACCCTGGCGGTGATTGCTTCCTCCCCCGACGTCGGCGAGCATTATGAGTTTGAAGGTACCCCGTTTACCGGCACGTTCGACGGCGACGGTCACAAGATCACCGGTCTGGAGATCGACGGCAGGGGTACAAAGGGCTATCTCGGCCTGTTCGGCTGCATCGAAGGCGGCCTCGTTAAAGACCTGCGCCTGGAGCGCGTGAGTATTGGCGGCAGCGGCCTTCTCACACAATATGTTGGCCTGCTCGTCGGCTTCAGTGCCGGCGGGACCATCATCAATTGCAGTGTGGCAGGCGACATTACGGGCATAGGTGGTCCGCAGGTGGTCGGCGCTTTGGCGGGAATGAACGGCGCAGGTGGCCTGCTCAACCGCTGCCGTGCCGTCGCAGGCACGACGAACGGGAGGAGCGATGTGGGGGGCCTGGTAGGAAGAAACGCTCCCGGCGCGAGGATCACGGATTGCCGTGCGGATGGCGGTGTCGACGGTGAACTGTCCTGTGTCGGGGGACTGGTTGGATTCAACGAGGGAACGATTTCCCGCAGTCAAGCCACGGGTGCCATAACCGACAGTGAGTACGGGATGGCGACCGGTGGATTGGTGGGATTGAATGAAGGAATCATCATTCATTGTCGGTCAACCGGCGACATAACAGCGGGGGATCATTCACTCTGCCTCGGTGCACTTGCGGGGACCAACGACCCGCACGGGACGATCATCGATTCTCATGCCACGGGCAGTGTAACCGGCGAAGCAGGGACGGGCGCCGGCGGATTGGTTGGCGGCAACTCGGGAGTTATCGCCAATTGCTACGCGACGGGCAGCACAACTGGTGAAGGGACCACTTGGGGCTCGGGGGGGATCGCCGGGCACAACGTGGGAGTCATCGCCTGCTGCTACGCCACCGGGAATGTCACCGGTCGCAACGCGGTATATATGGGCGGCGGACTCGTCGGACACAACGACACCGACGGGATGATTATCGATTGCTATGCCACCGGCAACACAGCCGGCTTTTTTGCCGTTGGCGGGTTGGTCGGGGGGAATGAGAGCGCGATTACCCATTGCTACGCCATCGGTAAAGCGACAGCCAGCGGAACCAACTCCAGGACGGGCGGGCTCTGCGGACGCTCCTATTCACCGGGCCAGGTCGTCAACTCGTACTGGGATACTCAGACCAGCGGGCAGAGCACGAGTGCCGGTGGGACCGGCAAGACCACAGTCCAGATGCAGACCGCCAGGACGTTTCTCGACGGCGCATGGGATTTCAAGTACATCTGGGATATCGTGGAGAGGCAGACCTATCCGTTCCTGCGCTTCAATCCTCCCGCAGATTTGAATGGCGACGGGAAGGTGGACCTCAGGGATTACGCCAGATTCGCGGCCAACTGGTCGAAAACTTGCGGCGTCTCGACGAATCCGAAGGCGCCGCTTCCCGCGTGCCCCCTCGTCGGCGATCTGAACTACGACAAGAAGGCGGATGCGAGCGACCTGAGCCTGATGGCCGTTCAGTGGCTGGACAGCCGCGGGCGAGCCGCCAGTCAGTAAAACCACCGCTGACCTGCTCCTGCATATCTGATAGAATGGGGGTATGGACAAGGATTTGAAGGGTAGGACGCTGCAAGAGTTGGAGAAGGTGGTGCTCGGCCTCGGGCAGAGGAAGTATTTGGCCGGCTACCTCTTCAAATTCATTCACGTTCAGAACGGCTACGACATCGCCGACATCAGCACGCTGAGCAAGGCGTTCCGCGCGCGGCTTGTCGAGCAGGGGTATGTCATCTCGCGGCTTCGCATGGTGGACTGTCGGACGGACCGGGATGGCTCCGCGAAGTATCTGTTCGAGTTGGGCGATAGTGAGCGGATCGAGGCGGTGCTTCTGCCGGAGGAGCAGCGCAAGACGCTGTGCGTTTCCACGCAGGTGGGCTGTGCGCTGGGATGCGCGTTCTGCGCGACGGGTCGGATCCCGTTCCGGCGGAATCTGACGGCGGGCGAGATCGTCGATCAGGTCAATGCGGTCGAGGAGGAGGGGGGCAAGATCACGAATATCGTCTTTATGGGGATGGGCGAGCCTTTGGAGAATTATGACGCCGTGCTGAAGAGCATTCGGATCCTGAACCATCCGGCCGGAAAGAACATCGGCATCCGGCATATTACGATCAGCACGTGCGGCATCGCGCCGGCCATCCGACAGCTTGCCGACGAGGAGATTCAGCCGCGACTGGCGATTTCCCTCAACGCACCCGCCGATGCGCTGCGCAGCAGGCTCATGCCCATCAACCGCCGATATCCCCTCGCCGAGCTTCTCGAGGCCGTGCGCGCTTACCAGGCGCGAACGCGCCAGCGCGTGACGTTCGAGTACGTGCTGATGGAGAAGGTGAATGATTCCGTGAATCACGCGCGGATGCTTGTGAAGCTGTTGCGGGGCCTCGTGTACAACGTGAACGTGATCGAGCACAATCCGTATCCCGGATGCGAGTTCGTCGGCAGCGGCCGGGAGCGCATCCGGCGGTTCGCGTCGATCCTCAAGGATGCCGGCGTGGAGACGACGACGCGCTTCAGAATGGGCCGGCGGATCCAAGCGGCCTGCGGCCAGCTCCAAGCCGGCTATCGAGCGGGCAGACAGGAGAAGATCGAGTAGTGGAACGAGACGGAAGGATCGTTACGGTTGGTCTGTCGCCGGCGTGGGACATCATTTGTCGCGGCAGAGACCTCGATTGGGGCCGGCATCCGGAGGTCGACGAGCAGGTAGTCCGGCCGGCCGGAAAGGCCCTCAATGTCTCACACGCCCTCGCGTGGATGGGCCTGGACAGCCTCGCGGCGGGTCTGTGGGGGCGTGAGGACTATGACGAGATGCAGACCGCCGTGGCCCGGCTCGGGGGGCTCATAGAGCCAGAGATGACCGATGTGGCAGGCCGAACGCGCCAGAACATCACGGTCCTCGACACGCTGAATCACCGAGAGATGCACCTGCGTTGCAGGAGCAGCCTGGCCTCCCGGCACAGTCTGTCGCTGCTCAACGCCGATCTGAGCAGATTGGTCCGCGATGGGGATACGTGCGTGTTCGCCGGCTCCATGCCTGCCGGCAGCCTGCTGAAGCAGACCGTAGATCTGGTCCGGACCTGCCACGGCGACCGCATCCGCAGCGCCGTTGATACACACGGCCCCGTGTTGCATAGCCTCGTGGAGGCCGGCTTGCCCTGGCTGATTGCACCCAACGTAGAGGAATTGTGCGAGCTGCTCGACACCGAGATCGCCGAGACCCCGACCGCCCTCGCGGAGGCGGGTCGGACGCTGCTGGACAGGCTCGATCTGGTTCTGATCAGCCGGGGTGTGGATGGCGCGGTGATTGTGACGAAGAACGGCGCCTGGACGGGCCATTGCAGGACGCAGGGCAAAGTGCTGTCCACCGTGGGGTGTGGCGATTACCTCCTGGCCGGCTTTCTGGCCGGTTTTCGCGAGACCGCCGATGCTCGTGTCGCGTTGGGGAAAGGATTGAGGACAGCCACGGCCCATGCCTGGGGGTGGACGGAGAGCGCGAGTTGCTCCGAGGCGGAGGAGGCCGTCGAGATCGACGTTGAGCCCGTGGCAGGTTGATGCTTGTCGGGATTTCCGTGGCCGTAGCGTGTTTCTTGGGGTATTATCCACTGGAAGCCGTAAGAGTTCACTTTGGAGGTGTTGAGCACTTGAGAAAGCATACATCGAGAACGTTGATTGTGGGCACGGCGTGCCTGGCCATCCTCGCTCTGTGCGAGGTCGGCGCCGCGGCGCTCCGGCTGGAGCTGAGGCTCGGCAAGGGCCAGACCTACTACCAGAAGGGGGTGGTGGACCAGAAGATCACCCAGACCGTCATGAATCAGCAGCAGACCATCGATCAGAACATAGGCACTGGGCTGAAGCTCGACGTGCTGGAGGTGGATGGCGAGGGGAACATGCGGATCCGATACACCTACCTCTGGTTTCGGTTCAAGAGCACCAATCCCATGCTCCAGCAGGACTACGACTCTGCGCGCAAAGCGCCGGTCCCTTCGGGGGCGGAAGGGTTCGCCGCCCTGATCGGGCAGAGCTATGTCATGGAGCTGAGCCCCGGCGGCAAGGTCCTGAAGATCGAGGGGATGAAGGAGTTGCGGGAAGCGGTGCTCCAGAAGATGTCTGCGAGCGCCCGGGCGGCCCCGACGATGCAGGTCCTGAACACGTTCCTGGACGAGGGCAGTATCAAGGAGATGGCCGAGGCCTCGATGGCCGTCTATCCGGACAAACCCGTGGATCAGGGCGATTCGTGGGAGGAAAAGGCCAACCTGACCATAGGGTTCCCCGTGATGACCGAGTCCAAGTGGACCCTCCAGAAGCGCGCAGGTGGAGTCGCCACGGTCGATCAGACCAGTTCTATCCGGTCCAATCCTGATGCGCCCCCGATGGATGCCGGAGGGATGAAGATGAAGGCCGACCTGTCCGGCACGCAGGAGGGCACACTACTCGTTGACGAAAAGACCGGCCTGATTACTTCGAACAAGGCTCGCCAGAAGATCAAGGGCGACTTAAAGCTCGGTGCCTCTGCCGAGGGGCCTTTTGACATGATGACGATTCCCATCGCTTTCGAGACCGTCGTCGTCACCGAGGCGAGCGACCGGATGTGGGAAACGCCCTCCGAGCAGTAGTCCGGAGGGTTTAGAGGCGGGCGTCTGCGGCACATGGCCGCGGGAGATCGGTTTTTTTTGCGGCGTCCGACAAAAAGATTGACTGGGTACGTCGGATTCGGTATAGTCCGGCGGTTAGGATTGCCTTGTCGCACGGGGTAGACTCGGGCCGCTGAGCGGCCGCAGGGGTCAGCAGCGATCACGGCATGGCTGACTCAAGCCTCCGACAAGGTCCTACCAGATCGCCTCTTACGGCGGTTTCCGTGACAGCGTTGCGGTTTATTATTTACGATTGACGATTTACTGTTCTTGCGTTGCCCGCCGTCCGGGACGGACTTTGGGCGTTCGGGTTTCAGAATCGCAGATCATGAATCCCTGGGTTCGATTACCCGGTGGTGTAATGGTAACACATGAGGTTTTGGTCCTCATATTCCAGGTTCGAGTCCTGGCCGGGTAGATTGTTTTTCCGGATGGGTCGGTGAATTGGTAAATAGGATTTCGAGAAAGAGTCATGGCTGAACGAGTAGCAATCTTGCTGGCGGCGGGTGTGAGTAGCCGAATGAACACCCAACTGCCGAAGGTGCTGCACGAGGTCACCGGGCGGCCCATGCTGGCCTATGTGCTCGATGCGTGCCGAAGCGTTGGCGTCGACAGAATATACGTCGTCGTGGGGTTCGGCGCCGATCAGGTGAAAGAGCGATTCAATGACGATGGATCGGACATCGTCTGGGTCGAGCAGCCCCAGCAGTTGGGAACGGCCGATGCAGTCATGTGCTGCAAGGAGCACCTGCGGGATTTCACCGGGCAGACTCTTGTGCTCTGCGGGGATGGACCGTTGATCCGAGCCAAGACGCTCAGGACCCTGATTGATAAGCACGAGGCCGAGCAGTCGGCGGCAACGTTGGCCACGGCGGTGCTTGAGGACCCCTCCGGCTATGGGCGCATCATCCGCGATGCCTACGGCAATATCCAGGGCATCGTGGAGGACAGCGATTGCACGCCCGCGCAACGGGCCCTAAGAGAGGTGAATCCGAGCTACTACCTGTTCAACAACCAGGTTCTGCTCAAGGCCCTGGAGAGAGTCAAGCCGGACAATGTCAAACAGGAATACTACCTGACGGACGCGCTGTCGGTGATCATCGGAACGGGTCACAAAGTGGTGGCCATCACGGCGGTCCGGCCGGAAGAGGCCATGGGCGTCAACAGCCGTGCCCAGTTGAGCGTGGCCAGCAAGATCATGCAGCACCGTATCCAGCAGGAACTGATGGAGAACGGCGTAACCATCGTGGACCCGGATAACACCTGGATCGACGCCCGCGCGCAGATCGGCCAGGATACGGTGATCGAGCCGTTTGTGTATATCCACGGCGAGGTGAAGATCGGCGGCGCTTGCCGAATCGGGCCGTTCGCCTTTCTCAGGCATGGGACGGTGATCGGAGATGACGTCGTGCTGGGCGTATTCACCGAGGTGAAGAACGCATCCCTGGCCGACGGGGTCCGTGCCCGGCATCACAGCTACCTTGGCGATGCTGCCATCGGGCGAGACGTCAATATCGGGGCCGGATCGATCACGGCCAATTTCGACGGCGAAAAGGTCAATCAGACCACGGTCGGGGACAAATGCGACATCGGGTCCGGCGCCGTTCTGATTGCACCGCTGATCTTGAAAGCGGGGGCACGTGTCGGGGCGGGCATGGTGGTCTCGCAGGAGGATGCGGACAAGCTGGCGGAAAAGCCACAGCAGGAGATAGAAGGTCGATAGGCACTATAGCAAGGGGCTTGCCGAAATGTTTCTGAATGACAATCTCAAGATATTCGCCGGAAGCAGCAATCCGGAGTTGACCGCTGAGGTCTGCAAGTACTTGGGCCTCCCGACCGGCGGGGCCAAGGTCGGCAAGTTTCCGGACGGCGAGAAGCTGATTCGGATCGAGGATGACGTGCGGGGCCGAGACTGCTTTGTCATCCAGTCCACCTGTAGGCCGGTGGATGAGCATTTGATGGAATTGCTGATTTATCTGGATTGCCTGCGCCGGGCCAGTGCCAAGCGCATCACGGCGGTGGTCCCGTATTATGGGTATGCGCGTCAGGACCGCAAGGATGAGGGCCGCGTACCGATCACGGCCAAGCTCGTGGCGAATCTGATCGATACGGCCGGGGCCGACCGCGTGCTCGGGATCGACCTGCATGCGCATCAGTTGCAGGGGTTCTTCGATATTCCCGTCGATCATCTAACCGGAGAGCTGGTGCTGAGCCGGTACTTCAAGGACAAGAAGATATCGGATCTTACGGTGGTTTCGCCGGACGTGGGCAACATCAAGACGGCGGCGCGCTATGCCTCCCATTTGAATGGCGACCTGGCCATCGTTCACAAGAGGCGGATCAGCGGCTCGCAGGTTCAGGCCAGCGAGCTGATCGGGTCCGTGGAGGGCTGCAACATCCTGATGTGTGATGATATCATTGCCACGGCCGGTACGGTCTGCAGCGCCGTGCAGCTTGTGAAGGACCGGGGCGCAAAGAACGTCTACGTAGGAGTGACCCACGGGATCTTCGCCGGGGAGGCGCTGGCGCGGCTCGAGAAGGCGGCGATCGATGAAGTGGTGGTCACGAACACGATTCCACTGACGGAAGAGGCGAAAAAGGTCAAGAAGATTAAGGTATTGAGCGTCGCGGCCATGCTCGGAGAGGCGATCAAACGGATTCACAGGGATGAGTCGGTCAGTAGTCTCTTCAGCCGGAGTGTATGATTGAGAGCGGTTTGGTTTCGCGATAAAGAGAGTTCATTTTTGCTGAGTTTTTTTCAGGTGAGATGCTTATGAACAAGACATTGTCCTTGCAGGCGGAGATGAGAGAACACACGGGCTCGCATGCGGCGGCGGGGGTTCGCAAGCGCGGTCGAATCCCGGCCATCGTGTACGGCCATAAGCAGGAGCCCGTGGCGGTCTCGCTCGATGCCCACGATTTCATAGAAGGCCTCCATCACGGGCGCCGGTTGATGGATATCACGATCGGCGGGGACACGCAGAAGATGCTCATCAAGGATATGCAGTACGATCATCTCGGGCGTAATATCATTCACGTGGACTTGATGCGCGTGGATGTGACTGAGATGGTCGAGGTGACCGTTCCGGTCGAGCTGAAAGGGACGGCCAAGGGCACTCACGAGGGAGGGATCATCGAGGAGCACACGGACCATGTCGAAGTGGAGTGTCTGGCCGTCAATATCCCGGAGTCGATTGTCGTATCCGTCAAGGACCTGGGCGTCGGCGAGGCGATCCATGCCGGGGATATCGAGCTGCCCGATGGTGTGAAGCTCGTAAGCTCCCCGGAGACGATTATCGCGACCTGCCACGTACTCGCGGTAGCCAAGACCACGGAGCAAATCGAGGAAGAGGCGCCGGTATCGCCGGAGCTGATCCGTGAGAGAGAGCCCGAAGAGCAAGAGTCCGAAGGCGCCGAGTCGTAGTGGGGCCGGCGGTGCCGTGTTGGTCTGAAACGGATGGCTGAGGTCAGACTTGTTGTTGGTTTGGGAAATCCGGATCCGGAGTATGCGGAGACGCGGCATAACCTGGGGTTCAAGGTGATCGAGGCCCTCGATGACCGGCTCGGAATCGAAGTCGGGCGGCGCAAGTTCGGCGCCCGAATCGGCGAGGGGCCGTATGAGGGCAAGAAGGTCATACTGATGGAGCCGTGGAAGTACATGAACTGTAGTGGCGAGCCCGTGGCGACGGCGGTCGGCTTCTACAAGCTGGATCTGGGCGATCTGATGGTCGTCACGGACGATCGGGCCCTTGAGCCGGGGACGATTCGCATTCGAGCGAAAGGCTCGGCCGGCGGGCACAACGGCTTGGCGGATATCGTCGAAAAGCTGGGCACGAACGAGTTTGCCCGCTGTCGCGTGGGGATCGGCCAGTGTCCGAGTGTGCTGGCGGTCGGCTACGTGCTCGGTCGACCCGAGCCCGAAGAGAAGCCGCTGCTGAATCAGGCGATTCTCAGGGCCCGCGACGCGGTGCTGTGCTGGCTTGAGTTCGGTTTGGAGAAGACGATGAACGAATTCAACAGAGTGCAGGAGTGAGAACGGCTGCACCTGTTTGGCCTAAGTGTTGATGTGAACGTGTTGTTTATCGGGAGGTAACGAGTTTGGAAATGACTGCAAAGCGGTTATACGAAGGGATGTTTCTGATGGATTCGGCCCTGGCGGCTGCTGACTGGGACGGGACGCTGGCCGTGATCGAGAACATCCTGAAACGAGCGGACGCGGAGGTGGTCACGATGCGAAAATGGGGCGAACGCAAGCTCGCTTACGACATCGACCATAAGACGCGTGGGACCTACATTCTGTGCTATTTCAACGCCGACGGCCGGCGAATCGCGGGCATCGAGAAGGACGTGCAATTGTCCGAGAAGGTGATGCGCGTGCTGATCCTCACCACGGAGAAACGGCCGCCCGAGATGATCGAGCAGGATACCGCGAGTGCGGCGAAGGAAGAGCCGCTTGAGGGAGCTCCTGCCGTCGAGGAACCCCGCAAGCCGCCTGAAACGGGCGCAGGGGAAGGATCGGCTGAGGCGTCCGAGGCGGCAAAAGGTGCCGTCGTGACGGAGCACGCCGAGCGGCAGGCCGTGCGGGAAACGGGCTCTGATGCGCCTGATGAAGCTGCAGAGGGACTGGGCCAACCGGACCCGTCGGCGTGACACCGGCTGTCGCCGACTCCGGACCGACGGGTCGGGCAGGTCGCGGTACCCGATTTTTTACGGAGAGCTTGTATATGGCTAGTTACAACAAGGTCCTGCTGATGGGGAATCTGACCCGTGACCCACAGCTTTCATACACGCCGAATCAGACGGCCGTCGTGGATTTCGGCTTGGCGACGAATCGTCGTTGGACGGCTCAGGATGGAAGTCAGCGGGAAGAGACCTGTTTCGTGGATTGCCGGGCGTTCGGCCGCATGGCGGAGAACATCAACAAGTTCATGAACAAAGGCCGGCCGATTTTCCTCGAGGGCCGCTTGACCTTCGATACGTGGACCGGCCAGGATGGAACGAAACGGAGCAGGCACAGGGTTACGGTGGAGAACTTCACGTTCCTGCCGGGCACCAGCGGCGGAGCCGGACCCGACCGGTCCGGCCAGAGATACGACTCGGAGGCCGGGCCCCCGGGCGGACGGCCGAATGAACCTATACCGGATTCTGATATACCTTTTTAAGCGCCGGCGATCGTTCGAGGTGGGTCGTGTGTGCGACCAACCTTCATGGCGGTCGACGGCTGACCAATTGACTCTGAGGTAGGATATGGCAATACGACAGAGAACACAGAGAACCCAAAGAACACAGAGAACGACGAGAAGAAGAACGGGATTCGCGGGCGCCCGCGATCAGACACAGTGTCGTTTCTGCCGGGGCGGCATCAAGTACATCGATTACAAGGACGTCGATACCCTCCAGAAGTTGCTGACCAATCGGGGCAAGATCTACTCGCGCAAGCGCAGCGGCAACTGTGCCGGTTGCCAGCGAAAGGCGAAGGCGGCCATCAAACGAGCTCGTTTCATGGCTTTGTTGCCGTATTGGGCGTGATTGTCCCTGTGATTCAGCGGTCGCCGGCCGCCGGGGATCAACGGCGGAACACACGCGACCGGCGATGATCGACTAACGAATTTAAGAGGTACCGGCTATGAAGGTGTTGCTTTACGAAGATATTAAGAGGCTCGGTTGGCTTGGCGATGTCGTGGAGGTCACCGAGGGGTATGCCAGGAACTATCTGCTGCCGCAGGGCCTGGCGAAGGTGGCGACCGAAGCAAATATCCGCGCCATCGCCCAGGAGAAGGCCAAGCGCGGGGAGCAGCGGCTCCGAGAGCAAAAGCGCATCGAAAAGGCCGCCGAAGCAGTGGACGGCGCCGAAGCGGTGCTCGCTGCCCGGGCCAACGAGCAGGGCGTGCTGTTCGGGTCCGTCACTGAGCCCATGATCGCGGCGAATCTGCGTGCCCAGGGCTTCGAGGTGGCGGATGAGATCGTGAAGATGCCCGAGCACATCAAGCACGTCGGCACGCACGATGTTACGCTTCGGTTCGCCGAGGAACTGACAGCCACGGTGCACGTGGTGGTTGTCCCCGAGCAGGAGGAAGAGCCGCCGAAGGAAGAGGAAAAGGAAGAAGAACAGGCATAGGCCTGAAGCACTGTCCGTTCTTACCGTCATGACTCCGTTGCCTGGGGAACGCTGGCTTATGCCGGTTTCTCAGGCGCGGTTTGGTTAATAAGGAATTTCCTGAATCCCTTTGTCTGGACTTCTCGACGCCGGTCCGCCTTGGTCGTTCCTCTGTTTCTCCCGCGCTGTATCTGTGGGCTGAGCGGTCACCGTACACAGGACGGGCCATGTGCTGCAACCGGCAGCACGTTTATCGCGGTGACCGTGGTCTCTGGGGTCTTCCTCGCCCTTACGCGTTCTTACAGGTCAGCATCGCCTCACGGGTCGGTCGATACGTAAGTCAATTATTTTCAAGGTCTTACGATCACACTGCCCGTGAATGCCGCAGCCGAAGGAAGGGCCGCCTCAGCCTTGATGCTGCCCGAATGTTCACATTTCGACATCCGAAGGGCGTGCCCTCCATGGATGGATTCTTGGGTTTCACAGGCGGTTCTGCGCCGGCGGACATGGGTCTAATGAGCGTGGCTCGTCACGGGATTTCGGGGCCGTCGTCCGCGACGGGCCCCGACATGAATCCCCGAAGGATTCGCACAAATCAGGATTTTCCGAACTGGTGTCGGCCGGTGTCGTAGCATACAGTGAGGCAGGATTGAAAAGGAGCGTCGATTTTCGGGAGTGCCTCGCTGTAAGGCGGAAAGCTGACGCGCCGTGACCACGTACATGGCCTGCACAGTGATACGGGGATTCCGGATTTGAAATGATGAGGTCGGATGGACTAATAAGCGGTCAAACCTACCCTTGGATCCGGCTTGCATTCCAAAACAAGGCCTCTCTTATGAGAGGCTGCTGGGGCGCGAATGATCGCACCAGTGACTAAGCCATCCACAGGGCCTCCAACCAAAAGGCTGCGAGCCTGCACAGGCTCGCAGCCTTTATCATTCCCGTTAACTGTCCGAAACGGGCTTATTGACGAGCAGACGGGCGTATACTATGATCAGCGTTTTGCTTGATGCCCGCAGGACGTTCTTTCGGGCTGCTGAAACCAATCACTGTCGAGAGACTTCACATGCTGAAGAGAACGCATAATTGCGGCGAGCTTCGACTCCAGGACGCCGGCAAGAAGGTCGCGCTGGCCGGCTGGGTCCAGTCCTACCGGGATCACGGGAACCTGGTTTTCTTTGATCTGCGGGATCGCGAGGGGCTGACCCAGTTGGTGTTCGATCCCGAGGTCCAGCCGGAGGCGCACCGGGTGGCCCGGACGGTGCGTTGCGAATGGGTCGTGGCCGCCAGTGGCACGGTCCGCCCGCGTGGGGAGGGCCTGGAGAACCCCAAACTGGTGACCGGGCAGATTGAGGTCGTTGTGAACCAGTTCGAGATCCTCAACATGGCGAAGACGCCGCCGTTTGAGCTCGACGCCGCCGCCAGGACCAACGAGGAGACCCGGCTGGTCTACCGGTACATCGATCTTCGCCGGCCCGAGATGCAGCACCGGCTCAAGGTCCGGCATCGGGCCACGACGCTCACCCGCGAATACTTCGACGAGCAGGGGTTCTGGGAGATCGAGACTCCCATGCTGGCCAAGAGCACGCCGGAAGGCGCGAGAGATTTCCTCGTGCCCAGCCGCTTGAACAAGAACTGCTTCTATGCCCTGCCCCAGTCGCCGCAACTGTTCAAACAGATCCTGATGGTCAGCGGCGTGGACAAGTATTTCCAAATCGTTCGCTGTTTCCGTGATGAGGACCCGCGGGCGGACCGGCAGGCCGAGTTCACCCAGATCGACGTCGAGATGAGTTTTGTCGACACCGACGACGTCATCCGCGTCCATGAAGGTCTGATGGCCCGCATCTGGAAGGAGATCCTGGGTGTGGATGTGCCGCTGCCGATCCGCAGGATGTCCTACCAGGAGGCCATGGCCGACTACGGGATCGATCGCCCCGACCTGCGGTTCGATATGAAGCTGAAAGACATCTCCGACCTCGCCGGACAGACGACGTTCAAGGTATTCACCTCGACCATCGAGAACGGCGGCGTGGTGAAAGGTCTGTGCGCCCCGGCGGGCGAGACGTTCTCGCGGGCCGATATCGAAAAGACGCTCACCACCTTGGTGATGGACTACGGGGCCAAGGGCCTCGCGTGGGCCAAGATCAAGATGGAGGGCGCAACCCCCACGTTCATCGGGGGGATCGGCAAATTCTTCACGCCCGAGCAGCAGAAGCAGTTGGTGGAGCGCTTTGAGGCCAAAGACGGCGACTTGCTTCTGCTTGTAGCCGACAAGGAAGCCACGGCCAACAAGGCCCTGGCGCCGCTTCGATGCCGGCTGGCGCGGGACCTGAAGCTGTACGATCCGACGAGCTTTGCGTTCGTGTGGGTCGTCGATTTCCCGCTGTTCGAGTGGAATGAGGACGAGAAGCGCTACGACTCGCTGCATCATCCGTTCACGGCCCCTGTGCCCGAGGACGTTCCCAAGCTCGAGACGGACCCGGCGCATATCCGCTCCCAGGCCTATGATATCGTTGTCAATGGCAGCGAGATCGGCGGCGGCAGCGTTCGTATCCACAGGCCGGAGATGCAGCAGAAGGTTTTCGATCTGCTGGGTATTTCGCGAGAGCAGGCGGAATCACGGTTCGGCTTCTTCTTGAAGGCCCTGGACTATGGCGCCCCGCCTCACGGCGGCATTGCCTTCGGACTCGACCGGCTCGTCATGCTGCTGACCGGCACGGAAAACATCCGTGATGCGATCGCGTTTCCGAAGACGCAGCGCGGTCAGTGCCTGCTCACCGACGCGCCCAGCGAGGTGGACCAGAAGCAGCTCGATGAGCTCAATCTCCGGACGCAAAAGCACCTGCGCGCCGTCGAGGAGCCCCCCGAGCAGCAGTAGGAACGAGGCGGCAGCACAGAATACGTGGAGCCGGTGAGGCTGCTTGCCCATGGAGGTTGTGGCCATCGCCACGGTTTGGCCCGAGCGAAGTCGAAAGGGGCCTGTCGTTCTGAGGCTGATATCCGCCGGCCGTCATCCCGCGTGTAATCCTGTCGTAATACGGATTAGGAAAACTTCTTGCGCGATCGGATTCTGTCATCCTGAGCCGAAGGCGAAGAGCCTGTCCTGAGCTTCGAAGGAATCTGGCCCACGAATGAGGGGTTTCTTCCCTGCGCAGCGCAGATCCTTCACTGCGCTTCGCTCCGTTCAGGATGACATGTCGCGCACGAATTGATCGTAATCCGTATAATGCGTATCAGGGCCGGCTTGGATCGGCGTGTGGAGCGAAGACGATCTCCGCAATCTTCTGGCGAACCGGCTTGCACGCGCCTTTGTCGTGCGGGTGGGCCCGGTTGGTCAGGATGATCAGGTACGTGTCGGTGGCGGGATCGCAGACGAGACTGGTCCCTGTGTAGCCGGTGTGGCAGAAGGCCTCTGGTGATGCATGGGGGCCTTTGACCCAGGAATAGCTCGAGCTCACATCGAAACCATAGGCTCGGCCGTGCGATTGGGGCGTCGTCAGCATCTCGACGGCGGCGGGGCTCAGGACTCTCTTCCTTTTCCACGATCCGCCGTTCAAGAGCATCCGGCAGTAGATCGCGAGATCGGAAGCGGTGGAGAAGAGGCCCGCGTTGCCGCTCGTACCGGCCATCAACCGGGCCAGCGGATCGTGTACCGTGCCGCGCAGCAGCTCGCCATCCACAATCTGGGTCGCGGCGACTTCGCTGCGCCATGAGCCCGGCGGATTGAACCGAGTGTGTGTCATACCGAGAGGCATGAAGAGATTGGCATGGCTGAACTCGTCGATGCTCTGTCCCGTCACGACCCTGACGACTTCGGCCAAAGTGATGTAGCCCAGGCAACTGTATTGGAACTCCTGGCCGGGCTCGGCCTGGGCCTTGAGACTGCATATCTTCTCGATGACCTTGTCGGGACAGGGGCTTCCATACCGGCTCCTCAGATCGTTCGCATCCGTATACGCAGGCAGGCCGGAGGTGTGAGTCAGAAGGTGTCGGATCCGGACCTCCTCTTTCCCGTTGGATGCAAAGGCCGGCAGATAGTCGCGTACGTAATCATTTGGATCGAGGCGGCCCCGATCCACGAGGATCAGGATACTCGCCGCCGTGGCGGTCGGTTTGGTTAGCGAGGCCATGTCAAAGAGAGTGTCTTTCCCCATCGGCTCCTCGAACGGCTCAGCCACTTCCAGACCGAAGGCCTTCCGGTAGAGAGTCTTCTTGCCTTGACTCACGAGCACCACCGCCCCGGGGAAATGACCGGCCTGGATCTCCTCTTCGACCACGCCATCGA
>CBFDDG010000024.1:0-19226 GCA_965603505.1 uncultured Phycisphaerae bacterium
CCTGCGAATTGGGTCATCCTTGCATTTTCGGAATCAGAGTCCCGATTTGCAGGGATCGTGTTGACCAAGCCGACTGCTGGGTGTAGAACTATCGGCGAGGTGTGTGCCTATGAACGGAAAACTCGTGATAGACAGGGGCCAGATCGCCGATTTCTGCCGTCGGCACCACATCGTGCGGCTGGCGATCTTTGGCTCTGCGCTGCGAGACGATTTCGGGCCGGACAGCGATGTCGATGTGCTGGTGGACTTCGAGCCGGGGCATGTGCCCGGGTTCTTTCGACTGTTTGACTTGGAGGAAGAGTTGTCAGCCCTGTTCGATGGCCGCAAAGTAGACCTGCGAACACCCGAGGACCTGAGCCGCTATTTCCGCGAGAAGGTGGTCGCTCAGGCGGAGGTCCAATATGCACGTGGATGACCAGACCCGACTTCGACACATGCTCGATGCGGCCCGTGAGGCAATACAAATGGGACGCGGCCAGCGGAGGGCTGACCTGGACGCGGACCGCAAGCTGTGTTTGTCGCTGGTTCATCTGCTTGAGATCATCGGTGAGGCTGCCAAGGGTGTTTCCCCTCATTTTCGCCAGAATCACCCCGATTTGCCGTGGAAGAAGATGACGGGAATGCGCGACAGGCTCATCCATGGGTACTTCGACGTGAATCTCGATGTGGTCTGGCAGACTGTTACCGAGGACCTGCCGGACCTTGTTGCTCAACTCGAAGAAATCGTGCGCGGCTGAGGGAGGCCTGCACCCAAGGCGTTCCTACCCGTTACCCGTCTCGTGGTCTTCTGCGATCTCGTTCTTGATCCGGCTGAGGAGGTTGATGGGTTGGTGGGGGTGAGGTGGAATCGTGGAAAAAAGGCTGGCGGAATTTGGGGTGGGTGGCCGATGAGAGTCAGTGAAAACCGTTTCATCTTTTTCTCCGGCGTCGTCCCTCCAACGACGCCTCTTTTTTTGCCCGCCGGAGGATCACCTCGGAATCTGTTCGAGAGTGGTGTGTGAAGTGCGATGTTATCGGGCTTGTTGGCTTCAAACGTTGCGCTGCGGCCTGGGATTCTGCGTGCCACGACCACCGGGAGCCGGGGGGCAGCGCTCCTCTCGCGTCGGTCTGTGGGGCGCACGTGGGGGTGCGGGGGAGCGGCTGCTCGGATCACATGGGTGGCTCGGCCTTGCGTAAGGTCTGTTTGTATCGAATTTTACGGAAATCCGGCCTCTTGCGACGAATAGGCGCAATCAGTATTGGTTCTGTACGTCTATACCTATATAATGCTGGTGGATAGCTCGGTCGCAACGGTGGATTCGTGGTAAGGAAGGACTTCAGCGTGAGAAAACTACGCATACTGATCATACTGGTCGTGGTAATCGCGGTTGTGGGGCTGGCCGGCGGCTTCGTGGTCAAGAAACGCATGAAATCGGGGAAGAAGCCGACGATCGTTCGTGTGGAGCAGGTGCAGCCGGGCGAGCTGATCGAGTTCGTCAGCGCCCCGGGCGAGATCGAGCCCAAGAGCAAGGTCGAGATCAGCGCCAAGGCCTCGGCCCGCGTGGTGGCTCTGCCGTATGAGGAGGGCGACACGGTCACGAAGGGCGATCCGAACGCCAATCCACCCATACCGGCGTCGGTGCTGGTGCGGCTGGACTCTAAGGATTTGGAGAGCCAACTGCTCTCGGCGCAGGCCCGCCGGGCCGCCCAGGCCGCCGGCATTGAGGTCGAGAAGGCCAGAATCGCCGGTCAGAAGGCCACTTTACTCGGCACCGCCGCCACGCTCCGTCAGGCAGAGACAGACTTGCAGCGCCAGCAGACGCTGATCGAAACGCGCGATATCAGCCAGGCCACCTATGACCTGGCCAAGCTGAAGCTCGATGAGCTGCAGGCCCAGTACGAGGCGGCCAAACTCGGGCTCGAAGCGGCCGGACTGAATCTGCTGGTGCTGGAGCACAACCTCGAAGCGGCCGACGCCGGCATCGAACAGGCCAAGGAGGCCCTCAGCTACACCACCATCGTCTCCCCGATTGACGGGGTCATCACGCGGATTAACGCCGAAGTCGGCGAGATGGTGGTGACGGGCATGATGAACAACCCTGGGACGAAGATCCTCGAAGTGGGCGATCTTTCCCAGATGCTCGTGGTGGCCCAGGTGGATGAGGCGGATGTGGGCAAGCTCGAATTAGGCCAGAAGGCGGTCGTGCTTGTAGACGCCTATCCGAATCGCGAGTTCAAGGGCACGGTGTACACGATTGCACTGTCGAACGACCTGTCACGGCAGGGGACAAAGTACTACCGAACCGAGATCCTTCTGGAGCAGACCGAAGAGCGGCTCCATTCGGGTCTCACAGCCAATGTAGACGTTGAGACGCAGATGCATCGCGAGGTGCTGGCGGTTCCTTCGCAGGCGGTGATGACGCGGGAGATCGAGAGCCTGCCGCTGAAGATCCGCGACGGCTCGCCGCTCGTGGACATGTCCAAGACCTTTGCGACGGTCGTCTTCCGTTACATTGACGGCAAGACGGTCATCACGCCCGTGAAGATCGGCCCGAGCAATCTGACGCACACGATCATCGAGGCCGGCGTCGAGAAGGGCCAGAAAGTCGTCGTCGGGCCGTACAAGGAACTGGAGAAGCTCAAGCACGATCAGGTCATCAAGGACGAGCGCGAGGTCCAGGCCGAGAAAGACGCCGCCAAAGCCGGCACCAAGGACACGAATGATATCAACGATGTCAACACAAGCTGACGGGGTCGTTATCAGGCTTGAGGATGTGATGCGCGTCTACAAGGTGGGCGTCGAGCGCATCCATGCGCTGGACGGCGTGACCCTGGAGCTGGGCGAAAACGAGTACGTGGCGGTCATGGGCCCATCGGGCTCGGGCAAGAGCACGCTGATGAACGTGCTGGGCTGCCTCGACCGCGTGACCAGCGGGCGCTACGAGTTGGATGGCGAGGATACTACCGGCATGAGCGATGCGGCCCTGGCCCGTGTTCGCAACGAACGGATCGGGTTTGTGTTCCAGTCTTTCGAGCTGCTCAGTCGCTCCAGCGCCCTGAAGAACGTAGAGATGCCCCTGATCTATTCCCGCAACGGCTGGTGGTCGAGGCGCAAGCGGGCCAAGCAGATGCTCGAACGCGTCGGCCTGAGCGACCGCGTCAAGCATCGTCCGAACCAACTCTCCGGCGGCGAGAAGCAGCGCGTCGCCGTCGCCCGCGCGCTGATCTGCAACCCCAGTATTCTGTTAGCCGACGAGCCGACCGGCAACCTCGACAGCAAGACCAGCGAGGGCATCCTCGCGCTGTTCGATCAGCTCCACGCGGAGGGGCAGACGATCATCCTGGTGACGCACGAGGAGAGCGTCGCCCGGCACGCGAGGCGCATCATCCGCATGAAAGACGGTCGTATCTACAGCAACCTGCCGGCCGAGGAGGACCGGGCCAAACGTCACGCCCTGACCGATGAATTGGGGGAGGTGACCAAATGAAAGCCGTTTTCGCCATCCCCCTGGCCTTCTTCCGCCTGTTCTACCAGAGCGTGTACCTGGCGATCGGCCAGATCTGGGCGAACAAGATGCGGTCGATCTTAACGACCATGGGAATCGTCATCGGCGTGGCCTCCGTCACGGCGGTCATCGCCGCCCTGACCGGGCTCAAATCGAAAATCCTGACCCAGGTCGAGACCCTCGGGACGAATACGATCTTCATCTCGCCGAGAGTGCCGGATCGAGGCCCAAAGCGGCACGCGAACTGGTGGCAGTTGCGGTTTCGCGCCGAGGAGTTTGATGACATGCTTGAGCATTGCCCGTCGGTAGAGGCGGTGAGCCGCGTGGGGGGCGTGGGGCGGCGCACCGTCAAGTACGGCGAGCAGTCGGTCGACAACGTTGAGATCAACGGCATCGAGCCGGCCTGGCATCGGATCGAGCATCGGCCCATTGTCCTCGGCCGGATGTTCTCGCCCATCGATGATATGCAGGTTCGCCAGGTGTGCCTGATCGAACCGAAGCTGCGGAACAAGCTGCGTCTCGATCGCGACTGTATCGGCGAGACCATCCGCGTCGGCTACCACGCCTTTCGCATTGTGGGCGTGATCGAGCCCCGGCCGCAAATGGACTTCGGCGACAGCAGCCAGGAACGCTACGAGGTCTTCGTCCCGTTCCGGACGCTCGACAGGCTCGGTGAACCCTTCATGTGGGGAATGGCTGTCGGCAAGTCCGCCGATACGCTCGAAGAGGCCCAGGCGGAGTTGCGGTTCTTCCTGCGCCGCACGCGCCACATCCGGCCGGGCCAGCCCGATACCTTCCGCGTCGAGTCGCTCCAGAGCGCCCTCGAGACATTCAACAAGATCGCCGTGATTGTCACCCTGGTTGCCGGCGGCATCGTCGGCATCTCTCTGCTCGTCGGCGGCGTGGGTATCATGAACATCATGCTGGTCTCCGTCTCCGAGCGGACCCGCGAGATCGGTCTGCGCAAAGCCGTCGGCGCGAGGCGATCGGCCATCCTCACGCAATTCATGATCGAATCGGTTGTCCTGTGCTTCGTCGGCGGGCTTGTCGGCGTTGGCTTCGGCCAGCTTTTGACCATGGCGATCGCCAACATTCCGCAGGTGAAGCTGGACTTGGCGCACATCCCGCTGTGGGCGATCGGTCTGTCCTTCAGTTTTGCCGGTATCGTCGGCATCTTCTTCGGCATGTTCCCGGCCATCAAGGCCGCCCGGTTGGACCCTATTGAGGCTCTCAGGCATGAATAGACGCTCCCTTGCGAAAGCGGACCTGCTCGTCGTCACATCCATTTCGCTCATCACATTCCTGATCGGCTGTGAACGTCAGGCGATCGATTATGAGCTGGCACAGGCCGCTCCTGCCGTAGAGAAGATCCATGAGATCGAGCCGCTGCAGCTCAAGGAAGCCGAGCCCAACGAGGCCGGGCCGCCCGAGGCTAACGAGCCACCGGCCGCGCTGGAGCTGACGTTGCCGGAGTGTCGGGCCCTGACCCTGAGGAACAACCTGCAACTCAAGGCCGAGCTCATCAGCCCGGCCATCGCCGCCGCGCGACTCAGCGAAGAGGAGGCTAAGTTCGAATCCTCCTTCTTCGCCAACGGGAGTCTTCTGAAAACGGATCAGCCCCAAGGAAGGGCGATCATCGTCGACGACAGTCCCGTCCCGTCCGTCGGCACATCCCAGATCGAGCGAACTGAGTTCGATTTTGGCGTCCAGATGCCGTTGCGTACCGGCGGTACCGTCACATTCGATCTGAGTGACTATCGAACCAGGGATCTGAACGTCGAAGCGCCCTTCAACCCATCGTACCAGAGTGGTGCCTTGGTCTCGGTGAGCCAACCGCTCCTGCGCAATGCGGGCCAATGGGTGAACACCTACTCTATCCGGATCGCCGCCTACAATCGTGACATCATCAACGCCGGCACGAAGCTCCAGGTCATTACGGCTCTCGCCGCCATCGACCGCGTTTACTGGCGTCTCTACGCCGCCCGCAAAGAGTTGGAGGTGCGCGAGCAACAATACGAGCTTGCCCGGCGTCAATACGAGCAGGCGCGGCGGCTGGTCGACGCAGGGCAGCGTCCGCAGGTCGAGGTGATCCGCGCCGAAGCAGGCATTGCCCAGCAGCTTGAGGCGATCATCATCGCCGAGAACAACCTTCGCGACCGCGAACGCGAGCTCAAGCGGGTCATCAACAGGGCAGGTCTGGATGTGCAGTCTCCGACCGTCGTAGTTCCAGCGACAGAGCCTGATCCGGTTCGGTACGAGCTGGAGCGACCGCGGCTCGTGCGCACGGCGCTCGAAAGTCGGATGGAATTGCTTACGCTGGAGCTCCAGCTCTTGCAGGACGCCAGTGCCGTAGAGTTTGCGCGCAACCAGACACTGCCCCTGGCCAGTCTCGCTTATAGCTATAACATCAGCGGCACGGGGGAAGCGCGCAGCGATTCCCTCGACATGCTTTTCGACAGCGATTTCACCGGCCACCGCGTGGGTCTGCAGATCGTTGTTCCCATCGGCAACGAGGCGGCCGGGAGCCGCCTGCGCCAGGCCATTTATCAGCGGCGCCAGCGGCTGGCGACGCGCGCCAGTCGGGAGGACCTGATCACGCTGGAAACGCTCAACGCCATCGACCAGGTCGAGGCCAACTGGCAACGCATCCTTGCCGCGCGACAGACGACCATCGTCAACGCCCGCGTCTATGAGGCCGAGCAACGTCAGTTTGAGATCGGCCTGCGCACCAGTACCGACGTTCTCGACGCCCAGATCAAATTTGCCGACGCCCAGAGCGCTGAGATTCGCGCGCTGGCCGAGTACCAGATCGCGCTTGTGGATCTTGCCTATGCCACGGGCACGATCCTGGGCGCCGCCCGCATCCATTGGGAGCCCATCGTCCCTGAGACCGATGGAAACGGTCCGTCCTGACGCCGGGGCGGGTCCGAGAACACAGCAAATCCGCACTCTCACGGACTGTTCTACCGCACACAGGCCCGCCATCGTTGTCGCTGCGACGTATCGTGAAGGCCCCGGCCGCACTGGTGGTAATTCCCCGCCACCGATCTGCCGATAACAGCGATTGGCAGACCCCTTTGCGCAGGGGCGCGAATCACTGCGGTGTCGCCTTGCTGTTTGACAATTGCGTTTTGATGTCACACGCCCCCGTGCGGGATGTGCGCAGGAGTATCCAGATGAGCCGGAACTGTAGAGTTTACACGATCATTGCGGCGATTGTCTTTTGCGTCGTCGCCTTCTGTCTGTCTACTTCCATCGGCGAGAGCCGAAGAAGGTACGAGGTGGAGACGCAGGTCTACGGCATGCCGGCGTATCAATCCGATGCCGCCCGTGCCATTGAGGCCTATGAGCGCCTCATGGAACGCTATCTGGACCTGACCGAGCGAAACCTCATCGGTCTCGCAGCGGACGTCAAGGTCTTCACGGACAAGCTCAATGCCATTGATGCCAGACTGGGCACGCTGGACGCCCGCCTCGCGCGGATTGAGCAGCACCTCGGCATTGTGCCTGTGATTCCGCCCACTTCGACGGCGGACCCGAACGCATTGCCCCACTTCCTGCCTTCCAGGGTCACACGACCGGCTCCGTCCGATCTGCCCTGAGACGACAGGGCAGACGTGAGGCACCCGTTGTGTCTCACGCGCCGGCTCGCGCGTTGTAAATAATCCCCCCGGTCTCGGCGTACTGCCGCAACACGCCCAGCGCCTCCAGCCGCAGCACGTCCTGCACGACTTCGATGCCGCGCTTCCGCAATTCGCCCAGCCAATCAGTGGGCTTGGCCCCTTCGTCAAAGCCGATCGCGCAGACATCCTCCCCGCGGGCTCCGCAAACGACCCGCCGGACCCCCGACCACGGAATTGCTCCCAAGCACATCGCGCACGGCTCCGAACTCGTCACGACCTCGTAGGCAACCGTGCCGTTGCCCAGGTCATGGTGCCCCATGGCTCGTTGTGCCATGGAGATCGCGATCATCTCCGCATGCGCGATCGAGCAATGGGACGTCTCCACAACGTTGACGCCCACACCTGCGATACGCCCGCTGACGGTCTCGAACACTACCGCTCCGAACGGCCCCCCGGTCCGATGCTCGACATTCCCCCGCGCCAATTCAATCACAAACCGCATCCGGTCCTCAACCGAATCTCGTGGCGAATCTTCTCGCTCGACGACGGACTCTACCCACGTCGGCAGTTCCAGCACAATCCTTCTTTGTCTCAAGGCGTTTCTCCCATCAGGAGGCTTCCAACTGTGCCTGCCCGACCGCCTCGTACGGTAGGCAAGGCAACCAAGATCATCTGTTTCATGCTGCGTCATTATCCCACGTCCCCGCCCATCTCGTCAACGCATTACGACCACGGTTCCGTCTGTTATCGTCCGGGACTTGATTGGCTCTACGGGGCGTGCTACACTTCACCGCAAGTGTGAGCATCAAGCAATCACAGTCAGTGTCAGTTGGTGATGAACGGAGGAACAATGGCATACACGCGAAAACTATCGAGATGCGTTCTTGTCCTGTTCTGTCTGCTGATGTGTGTCGGTCGGATCTCCGTCGGCTCCTCGCACAAGACCGAGCTCGATCTATCGACCTGGCTGCCCTACCAGATGCCGGATATCGGCAAGCTCAAGGGCACGGCGCTCGATATGTCGTTCCTGCTGGATGCACCAGCGGGCAAACACGGCTTCCTGACCGTCAAAGGCGATGCGTTTTTCTTCGAAGACGGGACGGAAGCCCGCTTCTGGGGCGGCAACCTTTTCGCCGAAGCCAATTTCCCGACCCACGACCAGGCCGAAGCATTGGCCGAACGGATTGCTCTGACCGGCGCAAACGTCATCCGCATGCATCATCTGGACGTCGTGGCTCCCTGGACGGATTTCATCGTGCGCAGGAACTTCTGGGGCGGCCAGAGCCCCGATAGCACGCGTGCGTTCGACAAGGACATGCTCGACCGTTTCGATTATCTCGTGCATTGCTTCAAGAAGCGCGGCATCTACGTTTTCCTCAGTCATCTCTCCAGCCGCAGAATCATGCCCGGCGATGGCATTCCCGAACCGGCCGACTCGCTCGAGGACATCTACGCCGGCCTCAAGATCGAGGGGGAGTTTGATGAATTCCTGATCGGGCTGCAGCAGGAGCATCTCCGGAAGCTTCTGACGCACAAGAACCCTTACACCGGCCTGACGCTCGGCAGCGATCCCGTGCTCGCTCTGACCGAGATCATCAACGAGGATTCGATGCTCTACCTGGGGATGGGGTCGGGTTTCAGCACGAATTCGGAGTACTACAAGCGGATGCTGCAGGGGCAATTCAACGACTGGCTGATGAAGAAGCATGGGACGCGCGGGGCATTGGCGAGGGCCTGGCAGCCGGAGGACGACACGGCGAAGGGGTTGGGCGAGCAGGAAGATCCCGAGAAGAGGAACGTCGCGTTCAACTACCGGTTTACGTGGGACCCGAAGGCTCGGCGTGACCCGGCCTGGAGCCGTCGGCGCAACCTCGATATGTACGCCTTCCTCTATGACACCCAGAGGGAGTATTACCGCCGTATGTACGAGTTCCTGCGCGGCATCGGTGTCAAGTGTCCGATTGCCGGGAGCAATCACTGGATCTCCGACGCCGCCGATTTGCATCTGAACGCGAAACTGGATTACGTCGACCGGCACCAATACTACGCTCACCCCCACGGCACGTACAACTATGTCGAAGGGCAGTCGATCAGCCCGGCCACACCGATGGTGAAATCGGACTCGCTGGGTACGATCGGGGGACTGGCGGAGCGCAGAGTATATGGCGTGCCGTATACGGTCTCCGAGTGGCACAATTGTCTGCCCAATCCGTACCGCGCCGAAGGCCCTGTCTTCATGGCGGCGTACGCGTGCCTACAGGATTGGCACCCGATGCAGTATGCCTACCTCGCGTTCGTGGACTACGACCCGAAGATCATCAATTCATTCATGCTGCTATATGACCCGGCGCACATGAACGTGCTGCCTGCTGCGGCGCTGATGTTCCATCGCCGGGATCTTCGGGAGGCAACGACCGGCTACTTCGAGCGCATTTCCGCCGAGCAGGTAATGGATCCGAGCTCCACGCCGAAGAAGAACGGCCGGATCGCCTTGCTTGGAAAATACGGCCTCATGTTCGACGACGTTGCAGACGAACCGAGCTTCAACAACACAGAATTGCTGGAGCAGGCTTCCGATGGGGCGAAACACACGTTCGAGTCTGTCACGGAAGAGATCCGCTGGGATCTCCAGCAGGGCCTGCTGACCATCAACTCGCCGCGTACGCAGGGTGTCGTTGGTTTTCGGCAACATCAGCCTGTCGAACTGGCCGATGCGATCGTCGATATCGAGAACGATTTCGGCGTCATCGTGATTAGTGCACTGGAGGGCGAGTCCATCAAGACAGCAAGGCGGCTTCTGGTCTCAACATCAGCGAGGGCACGCTGGTCCGACATGGAATTCGACGGGCAGCGCGGCGTCATCACGAAATCCGGGAGGCCGCCTTTTCTCATGGAGCCGCTGACCGGAGAAGTCACGATCAGGCATGACAGGCCCATGAGGGTGTTTTGTCTGTCCTCCTCCGGCGAGCGGCTCGGTCAAATCCCGGCAGAGAAGACACGTGAAGGCGTAGCCTTTGAGATGCGCGCATCGAACGGCTGCATGCACTACGAGCTTGTGAAGTGACAGGCTTTCGCCGGTTCATGCATCCACGCTTGGAATGTCCTTGCTTCGGACGGGACATGACATACGAGAGTCAGGCTGTGGGGTCGGCATCTTCGGACTTCAGCCGAAGGTTCGACCGGCGCCGTCCACATAAAGTTCGCTGCGGGCCTGATCTATGACGTCGATGGCGTCGGGGACTTCCGCCAGGTGGGGAACCTTGAGCAGGGTGAAGCACTTGCGGCAGCGAAGACGGCGATCTGCGGCGGCCGCATTCAGCCACCAGCGGTACCCGCATCGTGGGCATCTCGCGATGATATGCATCCGATAACCTCTGTTTCAGATGTCCTGCGTTCTGTTCTGACTTTGTATACTCGGCATACTTACGGGGAAAAATGAAGCCCGTCGGCACTTTTCTTTTTCGTCGGATCGGTGTCTGTCTGATAATAGAGAGGCCGTCCGTACAGCGAGGGTAACGGGAAGAATCGCGGCGGTTCTCGGAGTTCTCGGGCCGGTGTTTTTGCTTGATTGGTTTCGGCGGTTGTGCTATCATGCAGTCAACTGGGGGTGTATGATATGCCGAACGCGATTTGCCAAAAAGCCATTGACTTGGGCGGTCTACATTCGACTTACGGGACATGCGGATCCCATGTCCATAACCCCCGACCCATTCAGTCCGAGGGACCCATTCACGTCCGCGTTCGCGTCCGGCAGTACGCCGACGCCGTGCCCGAGGTCCGGCAGGCTCGTTCGGACGGCCCCGATCTCGGCCGGCTTCCCGTCGGCTCCGGGCTTGACTGCTACATGTAACCGGCCGCAAGCGATCCTCTGAAAGACGTGCGAACAGGCCCAACAGGTTCAATTGGCACGCACACGTTTCGGTTCTTCCCAAGGCCAGCGGGCAAAATCACAGGTATCGGCGTCTTGAGAGCTGCGCAGAAAAGCGGGGCCTCTCGCCATCCATGGCAGGCCCCTCGGCTGAATCGCTGGTGGGTGTAAGTCCTTTATATGCCGAAACGTACGAGGTCGTCCGCGGCGGAGCGGATGTTCGCCAGGGTGGTCAGTTGGCCGGAGCGCAACAGTTCCCGGGCCTTCTGTACGGCGTTCGTCTTTGCCTTGCCCGTTTGGGTCGCCTGGTCGATCATATGGGCGTAATCGACCTGGAGCGTGGCATCCGATTCGTCGCTCAGACGCTTATTTCCGGCATCAGTATGGGGTAAACCGCCGGTCCCCATGACATGTGCGGCCTGATTGTTGTGGATATTGTCAATCATCATGTGATCCCTTCTCTGTCCGTTTGCCTATCCTTATTCTCGCATCGTTTGGCAAAACCTTTAACACTTTCTGCGGAAAAAGGTGTTTGCAGTACTGTTAGGCGTTATTTCCTGTAGAACACGGATCCATCCGCTTATTGCCTCTCGGGCTCAAGCGTTTCAGCTATCTCATAAGCCACGAACTTGGCGAAGCTCCGGAAACTCACCGTTGCCATTTCTTCTTGCAGCGAGGGCGATGCGAACGGGCCCGGCTTTTTGAAGTAGGCTTCGATCCGTTTCCGAACGTTTTTATCGGTACTGTCCCACACCTGCTCCACGGCCCAAACGAGCCGGCCGTCCGTCAGGTCCAGGAGCTTCAGCCGCAGGCCGATGACCATATGCGGATAGGGCTGATACTCTGTGATCGTGCCTGTCAGAAGGCCGTTGCACCGGAGGGTGTCACGCACGGTCGGCAATTGTCTCAATGCCTCGAAGGAATCGAGATTTTCCTGGGGAGCTCGCCAGTGTGGGTCATCCTTTCGCACGACCTGCACGCCGAAGATCTGCCGTTTCTGGATCGCCAGATAGAGTGCCTCGGTCATGTCGATGGAGATATTCGGATATGCGGATCGGCTGTCCAGTTCCATCAGCGTGACTCGGCCGATGGCCTGCAGATCCTTGCCCAGGTCCAGGTAATAGGCGTTGGCCATCCCATCGCCCGTCGAATAGGATTCGCAACCGCAGAGCGGCATCAACACCACGGTCAACAGACAGAGCATTGCCGGCAGATGCCTCCATCGCGGATGGGTATCACCATCCGGAATGATTCGGCCACGCCTGGTTCGAGTCTTACGGTACTTCATTCGCGTCACTCTTGAGCGAAGGTTCGTTGGATACGGCCACATCGTTCGCGCCGGCCTCGAGCGTGCTGTTGTGCCGACGCTCCAGGACACCGGCCTCGGCCTCGCCCCCGAGGATCTCCAGGATCTTCAGCAGGGCTTCGAGCTGGGCCGTCGCCGCGTTGCGCATCTCGCTGCGGAAGCCGAGAATGTTGCTTTTCCAGTTGTTCAGCTCCCCAAGCATCTTGATGAGCAGATCGTTCGCCTCGCCCAATTCCTTTTGCGTCTGCTTGAGCCTGGCCTCGAGAGATGTGACCTGTTGTTGCAGGTTCTCATTTTCAGCGGCAAGCCGCTGATTTTCCTCTCGCAAGGTGGCGGTCTGGTCGGAGAGCTGCGCGTATTTCTCAGATAATTCAATTGCCGACTCCACGGCCGTACGGCCTTCAAGCGGCCTATTCCGAAAGCGCTGCGTGGCAGGCTCACGCTCCGCACCCACGGCAAGGCCGTCCGATGGGCCTTGGGACGCGGTGCAGCCGCTCATCGTAAACACGAGTAACGCCGCCAGCAACAACGTCATGGATTTGAGTGCTGTCATCATACGATCTCTCCAGTATTGCCAGCGCCCTCGTCCATACGCGGCACGAGTTCGCTTCCGGTCAAACCTCGGGCTTTCATGATTGTCCTGCCTCCTGTGGGACGGACGGAGCGGCTGCCGCCGTGTATTCACAACGTACCTGGGTCGTCCTGCCGCACGGGCACGTGACTTCTATCACGGCGTGGTCCGCGTGATTCTCCACGATGTGTGCCTTTGGGGCGCCCGCAGCGACCCGTGTCCCGGTGCCGCCCGGCGTCGCAGCCGGGTCGATACTCAACTGGTGCGGGCCCTCCAAGGCCACCTCATCGGCCTTCAAAACATGTCGCGTCGTTTTCGGCATCTTCATTTCACCTGTGGCGATTCTTTCCGCAAGAGCGTTCCGCGTCAAGCACAATAGTCGATCGCATGGGAATCATCATCCCGCGTCGGCTCCTGTTCCTCAGCGGCCTCGTCGGGGGGTGTCTCTTCGGGCGCCTGCTGGTGGCCCGGCGCGTTCTGTCGCCGTTTGCGCTCCTGTCGCTCCCTGGTCGGCGTCAGGCTGTGGACGTTCTGCAGGCCCTCCACGGGTTTTATCATATTGGAATCGCTATCCGCCATCTTTCCACTGCTCCAATTTCACAGACAGACTGAAAAGTGCGCTCGCGTGTAACTGACTGACACGGGACTCGGTGATCTCGAGAACATCGGCGATCTGTTTCATGGTCAGATGCTGATGGTAGTACAGGACGATGATCTGGATCCTTCGCTCGTCGAGCTCTCGGATCGCTTCGGTGAGCGTTTCGAGGAGCTCGGCCTTTTCCAGATGGGTGTCCGGCGTGTCGTGGTCGACGGCCAGCAGATCCCCCAATGCCGGCTGTTGCTCCGACAGGGCATCGATCGATACGAAATGCTGCGCCCGGGCGCTCTCAAAGAGCCCGTAGATCTCCTCTGTGGGCACGCCCAGCCCTTCGGCCAGTTCTTCGTCGGTAGGCGGGCTGCCCGTCTGCTGGGTGATTCGGTGACTGAGCTCCTGGGCGGCGCGGATCTGCCGGTTGACGCCGGCGGGCAGCAGGGAGGCCCTTCTCAACTCGTCGAGCACCGCTCCCTTGACTCGGATATAGGCGTAGGTTGTGAACTCCGCCTGGTGAGAGGCGTCGTAGTCTCGGGCGGCTTTGAGCAGGCCCACGGTCCCGGCCGAGACCAGGTCCTCGAACGACAGCGGAGGCTTCAGATAGCTGACCGCGCGACGGGCGATCTTGCGAACCATCGGCAACAGGTGAAGGATATCCTCATCGCTGATCTGGCGGTGCTTGTGCCCGTTGTACGTCCGCAGGGCGACCGCCTTCAGATGGTCGCTGTTGCCGGCCTGCTCCTCGGCGGCACGCGGCTCGTGGGTTCCTGGGATGTTCTTAGCCTTCACTGTCACCGACGTTTTCCTCGTGAATTCGACTGGCGATCATTGCCTGGGTCAGAATGGTGTTGATGGCCCGCACGGCGGCGCCCGCCGCGACGTAGCCGACGGCGGCCCCGAGCACTGCCCGTTTGCAGCAGGTGCCGGGCGCCAGGCCGGCCAGCGAGCCGACAATGCCAATGGCAAAGAAGCAGAGGACCGCAATCGTGACCGAAATGGGGCGCGTGTGCACCAGCATGGTCACTCGCTCCTTCCCTGCATGTGATCGGCTATCATGTTTCGCACGATGCTTCTATTCATGCCGGTCTCTCCATGCGTTCCTTGTTTCCTGACGGTCCCATTCGAACCTCTGCATCAAGTCGTTGCGGAGCCGACGGCCAACGGCTCCCGCTCATTCATCATGGTCATTTCGTCTGGTACGATTGAGATCGTGTCAACCGGTTCGACCTCGGTGCCCAAGACGATTTCGTCGTAGGCCACCACGGGCAGCATTTGCAGCGTGCGCGACAGCATGTGTGCCAGGGGGGCCCGCAGCCGGGCGTCGCAGAGCAGAACGATCTTCTCCCTGCCTTGATCCATGGCGGATTTCCAGGCGTTGACCATTCTCCGATTCAGCTCCATCGCGGTCTCCGCCGGGATATTCAGGAGCAATTCCCCGCCTTCCTGACGAAGCGCCGTGATCAACTGATGCTCGAACGCCGGATCGAACGTGATGGCGGTCACTTTGTCCGTGGCGTCCCTGTATTGCTCTGTGATCGTTCGGCTCAGCGACTTGCGCACGATCTCGGTCAGTGTGCCGCCGTTCTTGGTCTTCGATGCGTTCTCGGCCAGCGCCTCGAGGATCGCCGTCAACTCTCGAATGGGAATGCCGTTCTTGAGCAGGTTCCTGAGCACGCGCTGCAGCAGGCCGATCGAAACGTCGCCATCGGTCCCGACGACCTCGCCGACGAGCGAGGGCTGATTCTTCCGCAGCCGGTCGACGAGGAGTTGCACGTCCTCGCGGGTCAGCAGCTCATCGGCGTGTCTCTTGAGCGTCTCCGACAGATGCGTGATGAACACGGATTCCGGGTCGATGACGGTGTATCCGTTCAACTCGGCCGTCTCTTTCTTGGCGGTGGAAATCCACAGCGCGGGAAGTCCATACACCGGCTCGGTGGTCTTGATGCCGTCCACCGCGTGCTGTACGGCGCCGGCGTCCATGGCCAGGAACATCTCGGGCTCCAGGAAGCCTTTCGCGACGGGGACCTCGGACAGTCGGACCTCGTAAGCGTTCGGCTCGAGGTTCAGGTCGTCCCGCAGCCGCACCAGCGGAATGATGATGCCTAACTGCTGGGCGAACTGTCTACGCAGGGCGCCGATGCGGTCGAAGATGGTGTTGCTCCGGCGCGGATCGACCATGCTGATCAGGCGGACACCGACATGGACGGAAACCCGGTCCACATCGAGCAGGTCTTCAACCGGCTCCTTGTCCGACGCCCTCTTCGGCGAGGGGGCCTGTTTCGGCTGTGCTTTTTCGGCCTTGGCGGCCGTTCTGCCAACCAGAGCGGTGCCGGCGGCGAGGAGCAGGAACTGGACCTTCGGCATGCCCGGCACGAACGCCATCGCGGCGATGATGCACGCGGCGGTCGTCAACGGCTGGCCGGCCTTGAGGAACTGCCTGGAGAGGTCCTGCCCGACATTCTGACTGGAGGAGATTTTCGTGACGAGAAAGCCGGAGCTGACTGAGATGATGACCGACGGGATCTGGCTGACCAGGCCGTCGCCAATGGACAGGATGGAGTAGGTCTTGAGGGCGTCGGTGATCGCCATGCCGTGCGTATAGCCCATGGCGATGCCGCCGATGACGTTGACCGCCGTGATGATCAGCCCGGCCTTGGCGTCGCCGCGGATGAACTTGCTGGCACCGTCCATCGCGCCGTAGAACTCGCTTTCCTTGACGATCTTGGCCCGACGCTCGTTGGCCTGCGACTCCGTGATCGTGCCGGCGTTCAGGTCGGCGTCGATGGCCATCTGTTTGCCCGGCATGGCATCGAGAGTGAATCGTGCGGAGACTTCGCTGATGCGCTCGGCACCCTTGGTGATCACGACGAACTGAATGACCACGAGGATCAGGAAGATCACGAGTCCGACCACGAAGCTGCCGCCGGCGACGAAGCCGCCGAACGTCTCAATGATCCTGCCGGCATCGCCATTCAGGAGGATCAGACGCGTGGAGGCGACGTTCAGCGAAAGCCGGAACAGCGTGACGAACAGCAGCAGAGACGGAAAGGTCGACAGCTCCAGCGGCTCTCTCGTTGACAACGTCACGATGAGCACGGCAATCGATAGCGAGATGCTGCACGCCAGGAACAGGTCCAGCAGGATGGTCGGCAGCGGGATAATCAACGTGGCCAGGATCGCGACCAGGCCCAGCGCCAGAACGATGTTGCTGTGTGAGGCCAGCGGGATATTGATCGGGCCCTCGTCGCCCGCAAGCAAGTTGGATGGTATGGAACGGTCAGAAGCCATACACCGACTCTACTCCTGAGATGGGTTGACCGGCACGCCGGTGCCGAGAATCTGTTTGATCCGGACGGCAAAGCAGTTGTCTACGACCACGACGTCAGCGGCCGCAAATTTCGAGTCCTTGAGAAACAGCTCGGCCGGCGCCTCGACCGGTCTTTCGAGCTGCAGGACCGAGCCCGGGCCGAGTTGCAGGAGCCGGCGCACCGGAATCTGGGTCTCGCCAAGAACGACGGTGACAGGGACATCCATATCGAGGAGGATATCGAGCTGGCCGCCGCAGCCGGTGGCGGTGTCTTGCGGTGCATCGGGGAACTCCACGGGTTGAACCTGCGTCTTGGCGTCCGCCGAGGTCGCCTCCTTTTGACCCTGCTGTTCCTCATCTTGCGTTGCAGTACTCGCAGCTTCGGGCATGGCTGTTCTATCCTTTCTTAGGCTTATCTGATGCTTTTGATGTCACGTCTTCGGACCGCTGGATCGCGACGGCATAGTGTCCCTGTGATCGGACGGGGCGACCGCTGAACACGCCGGCGCCGTTGATGATCAGTTCCATCGATTCCTGGATCGGTTTGTCCAGCAGCAGGATGTCGCCCGGGCCGAGGTCCAGAATCTCCCGGAAGCTCACGGTCGTGGAGGCGAGCCTGGCCGTGACTGTGACGGGCATCTGCTGCACGTGCTCCATCAGTGCATGGGAAAGCTCCTGCGGCGAAATCTGCGGTGGGATTGTCGCAGTCTTGCCGACGAGAGCCGCAAGCCGGCTGCACGGCAGCAGAAAGGCAATGTCGCAGGCTTCATCCGCATCCTCCCTTTTGATCTGGAAGACGATCCTGCAAAGCTCCTCGGTCGTCTCGAATTGGATGTCGGGCTGGCCCTGGCACAACCGGGCGTCCGATTTCAGATTGTGGTGCGGTCGCAATGGCAGGAGAAAACCTTCGACGGCCGCCGCCAGGAGGTCGAACAGAAGCGATTCCTCCAGGCCAGAGAGAGGCCGCTCCGGATCGTCGCCCGTGTCCGAGTCGCCCAACAGACGGGTGACCCAGGCCAGGGCGGTCCGGGCCGTGATTGCAGCGAAGCCGCACGGCTGGTCTTTCTCGGGACCGAAGGGCAGACAGCAACCGCGGTCCAGCTCGATCTGATTGGGCAAATCATTCGCGAAGTGTTGCGTGACCGCCATCGGCGACACGTGGTGCTCGCTGCTGTAAAAGCGTGCGAACGTCTCCGCAACGTGTGTCGCTACCTGGCTCATCACAGCGGCGAGCTGATTGAGCTCGTCTTCATCGAAGTAGTGCGGGTCACGCCAATCATACTCCGCCACCTCCAGGGCCGGCTCCTCCTGCGCGTGCGCGGAGCCCACGGCCGCCAGGAGTTGACGGATTCTTGCCTGACTGAGATCATTGCCCGATGCGGCGGTCATTGGATCGAGATCTCCTTGAAGAGGACTCGCTTGATGCGCGGCTTCGTGTCCGGGAACAGGCCCTCGTTGAACACATCGGAGATCTGAGTCTGCAGGCGCATGAGGTTCCGTTCGCCGCGCATATCCTCAATCGTCTGATTCGCCAGGAACAGGGTCAGCCAGTGCTTTAGAAGGGGCTTTTTCTGGTCCAGAAATGAGGTCCCGTCCTTCTCGCCCATCGTACGGCTGATTTCGAGGGTCAGACCGACACGGACGTATCGGGTAACGCCCGGCTCGTTCAGATTCACGACGACCGCTTCCATGTCATAGTACCAGCTTTCGCCCGTGTCGGCGACAAGGGGGGGCTCCTGCAGGCGAGCTGCTTCCTCTGGGTCGGCTTGCGCGGCGCCCGCCGTCTGCATGTTGCCTCGCGTGCCGAAGAGCCGGCCGACGAGGAAGCCCATAGCCGCAAAGGCGACGACCACGAGAGCGGTCATCAACCACGGCAGAACTCGCGCGACAAGGCCCTTGCCTTGAGCTGTCTCCTGCTCGGCGATTCCGGTTTTCTCGATATTCTCTTGATCGGCCACGGATACTTTCCTTCTTCCTAAACGATGGGTCTTGGTTTCACATCAGGACACCGGAGCAAGACACTCCTTCTGACGGTATCGACGTATCTTTTCCCGCAGGGTGCGGTCACTGATGCCGAGGACCCTGGCGGCTTTGGTTTGATTGCCGGAGGTTTGGCGCAAGGTCTCGAGGATGGCCTGGCGCTCGAGCTCATTGAGTGGGATGCCGCCGATGCCGACGGGACGCGATTCGCCGTGCGCGTCGGCGGAAGGATTGCTTGTCCCGTCTGCCATCTGTAGCGGTTCGCGGCGTTGTGGCAATGGCTGCAGCTCATCGAAGAGCCACGAGACATCGGCCAGCGACAGCGTCGGGCCCACCCCGAGCAGCAGCGACGTCAGCACGACGTTCCGCAACTGTCGGACATTGCCCGGCCAGTGGTACTTGGAGAAGATGTCCATCATCGTCGCACTGAGTTCACGGACGCGGCGATGCGTCTCCTTTGCATAGAGATTCACAAAATGCCAGATCAGCTCAGG
>CBFDDG010000025.1:0-19224 GCA_965603505.1 uncultured Phycisphaerae bacterium
AGATCGATATCTTCCCGAAGCTCGTGGACCTCAATGTTCTGTCGTTGCAGATAGTCGGTCAGCTTGTGCAACGTCGTGGGAAAAAGGTACGCATAGGGGCGCTTGTGTATCCGGCCGTGGCCCGCTTCATCCGCTGCCGGTTTGCCCACTGCTCCGAGCATGGCCAAACCGGCGAGGATGACTGCGGCGGTCCGAATGCTGAATAGCGAATGCGAAATTCTTCCTGGTCTCATCATGCGGCTGCCTTTCCACAGTCGGCCAACCATCCTGATGATGGGGCACGTCCACGCACCAAACGCGGAGCCCATCATAAGCCCTTAACGAGGATTGGCAAGCGAGGAGGCGAAGCACGTCCCGTTCGTGCGCCTTGTGCCGGACAGGCATGTCGGCCGGGACGGCGAGTTCGAGATGCAAGCAACAGGTGTGCCTTCGCCGATCAGTGGAGGGCGTTTCGCGGGATGAAGAAGATGCCCTCGCTGCCGGCGCCGTCCGGATAGGGGGGGACACCTTCGGCCGAGAACGGGACCCGCATCGAGTACGTATCGGCGGGCGTGTACGTTTCGACGTGGCCGTCGGTGTAGGCGGCTCGCAGCTTGACGTCCGGCATGGCGACGTTCGGATCGCCGTCGGTCGCCCACAGGGCCGACAGCAGCCACGTTTCCTCGACGACAGTCGCCCCCGGCAATCTCTCGCAACTGGCAAACGCCCCGGGCGCTCGCCAGCCGCCGTGGCCGAAGTAGTCGCTGATGAGCAGCCGGCTGTACCTGCCCCCGCTGGCGGGCCCTGTCGGGCCGCGGAAGAGCGTACGGGGCTCGCCGAGATAACCGATATAATTCCAGTAGAAGCAATAGGTCCCGGTGACCGGATCGGACACAGGTTCCGTGTCCGGGTTATCCCAGTCGTCGCCGGCGTCCCAGGACTCCTGGAGGTATCGGTACTGGCGCGGGGCGTCGGGGCAGAAGACGGTTTTGGCGTCGGGAATGTAGGGGCGCAGATAATCGCTCATCGCGCGGTGCAGTTGCGGACTTCGCGTGCGGATACCGATCATCTTGGTCGGCTTGTCCCACCGCCAGTTGTCCTCAACGCCGACCGTGGCGACGGACTGCGGGTAGTCGTCGTCGTTATCCATCGCGTAGAGGTTCGCACTGGTCGCCACCTCTTTCTGGTTGCGCATCCCCACCAGCGCGGTCGCCTGCCGTCTCACCGCACCCAATGCCGGCACGAGGATGGCCATGAGCAAAGAGATTATGGAGATGACCACCAGCAACTCCACGAGCGTGAAGGCCTTCACCACCCTACCGGCTCCGACAGAGATGTGTTGGCATCTCGTGCCGATTTTTCAATCCTCCGAATGTCAGAAGCCCTATTACCTGCTGGCTCTGCCAACCTAACCGAGTATTATATGACCTTATCGCCCGTTTGGCAAGAACAATCCGGTGCGCCTCCGGGCATTTTCACCAAATCTTACCCATTCCCCCCAACTACCACATCTTGTAGGCTGTCACTTAGACACAGCCACCAATTGTACGATCAAAACACCGAGGCGATCGCGCCACGGGCCGAAAAATCCGTTTTTGCGCCAAGACAGGAGGGCGAATGCGAGGCCGGCGAGTCGCTCTGGCCGCCTCGCATCGCTCTCCGTCCACCCCCCTGCCGGTCTGCGACCGGCCATCGGATTCCCACCACCGTACTCGGGTCTGCGCAATTCATGCAGTCGAACACTCCTCAGTTTCTACAACGATCACCCCGGGTCCGTCCGAAGCCAAGTCTGCCGTGCGCGGCCGCACGGCAAACGCCAAAAACCAAAGACACAATTTCCTTCTACCGCCTACAGGCTACCATCCCCAGCGAGACTCCTGGCTCCTGCTGGCGTAGGGGGTGGCCCCATAGGCTCCCATATTCACGCAGCCCCCGTTGGGCATCCGCTCGTTGCGCGGGTCCTCCGTGGGGTCGCCGCGGTCGATGCACGGGCTGGTTACATCGTCCGCGGCCCATGTATCGTACTGCGGCACATATCGGCCGTGCTGAGAACGCAAGTGATAATCCCCAATCGTCGGATCGGCGAACAACGGATCGAAGTTGATGTTGCCCGCCTTCCAAAACCGGTCGTCGGGATTGTTCTTCTGGACACAGCTATACCGCGCGCTGCAGTTGAACAGCGAGCCGCTCGTATTGCCCCAGATGATGCAGTTGACGATATTCGGATCAGCGCCGGCGTAGGAGGCGACTCCATACCCATTGTTCACGATCGTCAGGTTCTTAAGCGTGGGTGAGGCGCCTTGGCAGAAGACAGCCCCGCCCCCTACCTCGTGGCAGCCGGTGATGACGAAGTTCTTCACCTCGCTCCTCGTACTCTCGGCCGTGAAGAAGGAGAACGCAAATCCTCTGGGAGACCGAATCACGGCGGCATCGGCGGCGCTTTGCACGGTGATGGCCTTGCGGTCGAACAGAAGCTCCTCCTCGTACACGCCGGGCCAGACGAGGACGACGTCGCCGTCGTGGGCTGTGTCGATCCCTTTGCCGATCGTCTTAAAGGGGCGCTCCATCGTGCCGGGATTCCAGTCGCTGCCGCTACTGCCGTCTACGTGAAAGACGGAATGGTCGACGCCGTTGCTGGCTTCCTTCGTTCCGCCGTACGCTCCCATGTTGACGCGGTCGCCGTTTGGCGCGGGCTCCTCGGCGGCCGAGGCCGTTGGGTCTCCCGCATCAATGCACGGACTGTGGCTCCAGTCAGTGACCCATCGTCCGGCCCGCGGATCGTACCGGCCGTAGTTCGATTGCAGGTGGTAATCGGGGATCGATGTGGCCGCGAAGCGAGGGTCGTCGCTGATGTTGCCTGTTCCCGGATACCCGTTCTGAATGTCCGAGTACGTCACGGAAGTCGAATAGCCCGGGCTCGAAATGACCACGGGCGTCCCGGCGTTGTACCACACGATGCTGCTTCGGATGATGACATCCGCGCCGGTTGCGTACACGCCGCCGGACAACCGATTGCCGGCGATCGTGCAGTTGATGATCGAGACGTTGCAGCCGGCCGAGCTCATGAAGGATGGATTCGCTGAAACGTATCGCTCCGCGAAGAGGCCGGCGCCGGCATCGGCCGTGTTCTGCGAGATGACGCAGTTCTGGAACGTCGCGTCGGTGGCGGCGCCTCCACAGTAGACGCCCCCGCCCTGGAGGCTGCCCGATGCGCTGTTGTTGGAGAGGGAGCAGCCGCTGACGACCGCGCTGCTCTGCAGGAGATAGAGGCCCGCGCCCCGGCTGCTGCGATAGGCGGAGTTGTTCTCAATCGTGCAGCTCGTGATCGTCGCGTTGCATTGCCCGACGAGGGCGATGCCCGCGCCCCGGCCGCCGGAGGGACTCGCCTCCAGGCCACCGGCGATGCACTCTGTGACCACGCACTCGCTGATCGTTGGCGCGCTGCCGACACAGCCAATCCCGCCGCCGAGCTCGGTGCCGCAGTCCTCGATGATACAATTGCTGATGCTCGGGCTGCTGAACTCGCAGTAGATCCCACCGCCGATGGGGTGGGCGGAATTATCATTCCAGCGCAGGGGGTCGGGTGGGATCTGCGAACCGTAGACCCGCCCGCCACGGACGGTGAAGCCGGAGAGTATGGAATCGGCCGTTTCCGCCTGGTGGAAATAGAACCCCCTATGCCCTTTGCCGGCCGCCGCCGCGGGTCTTCCGCAGTCAATGATTGTGTTTTGAGGACCGCTGGCGCTGCGGACAGTGATTCGCTTGCCGCGAAAATCGATATCCCAGTTCCCCGGGCCCGTGTACGTGTCGGCAGCCACCTCAATGATATCGCCGTTGCCGGCGGCATCGATGGCCTGTTGAATCGTGCCGAAGTCCCTCGGAACCTGGATCGTCGCATCCGGAGAGTACAGGTAGACTCGCAGGTTGTCGATTATGGCTTTGCCACCGGTGAAGCGCACATAGCAGACGCCCTCGGTTGAGTTGATCGGCAGGACATGCCGTCCTTCCCAGAGGGCCTCAGGCGCGGACCACGCCGCCCCATCTGCTGAAAACGACCAGGAGATCTCGCCCCCCGACGAGAAGCCATCCGCGTCGCGCAGGAACGAGACGTCGACCTGAACGGTGCCTCTGACGATTCTCCGGGCCTGCTCTATATGCGGGAAACTGTACCCCAGTTCGGCCAACTGGCCCTTGTGATCCATGAACAGGAGCCCCCGGCCGGCGCCTGTCCCGGTATAGGACACGTACGCCTGGGGAAGAGGGTTGACTCCATCGAGCCAGAACGTAGAGTGCAGGTAGCTCTCCGACAGCGCCTTCTCCGAGGCGAAGTCGTCGGTATAATCGTACGTCCATTCGGCCCGGGCCGTCCCGGCGGCCAGCGCCGCGAGCAGCAGCGCCGGTAGGCTGAATCGTACGAGTTGCTTTGTTCTTACATGGTCCATCATTGTTGCCATATACTCGGGTTTTTAGGTGGGCACGGCGCCCACCTAAAAACCCACCGCCAAACAACCAGCAACTATTCTTCAGTTGCCAATGTTTCTCTTGGAACGGGATCTCCAGGTCCAAAGCCTGAGTCCCAAGAAAGGCTCCGGGGTAAAACCTTTTGCGGCCCCGGAGCCCTTCGGGTTGTCCTCGTCCGAATGGAGCGTCTTCGTATTGCCGATACTGGGCATCGGTATTCTGTGTGTCGCATCCGGATCCTTCGTGCCGCACGGCTGCGGCCGGTTCCCCGGATTCGGGCGATCCGTCACGTGTACGGTGACATAGACGACGTCCGTGTCAAGCACCGGCGGAGCGACAGGCTGCTCCGCGAGGGCCTCCTGCCCTTGGGTGGATCGATCCTGCGACGGCTCCAGCGGACCAGGACTCCACACGCACACCGATGGGCTGGCGATACCTCGCACACAGCAGGTCCTCGGCAGCCGGAACGTGACCGGCACGCCGGCCTTCGCGTGTCCAAGGCTCGGACCGTTGTGGCTATCCCACAGGCCATCGGCGGCTATCGTTATCCAGGGACAGGGGACTACCTCCTCGGAACCCCCTTTCCCGGGTTTGGCATTTCGGGCAGCGACGGGCTGATCGCTGACCCCCCCGGCGGCGCACCGATCATCAACGTACGGTGTCACCGCCTCCTCGTACCCCTGGACGGTCTGCGTCGTTTCCGCAGTCCGGTACGTGGCCTCCTGCCAGACGATTTCCCTGTCCATGTCGAGGCGCGGGAAGTGTTCAGCCGCCCCTGTCATGGTTCCTTCATTCGTGCCCTCTCTGGGGACACCCATCGAAAAAGCCCTCGGCGAAGCCATTATGTACTTGATTGCAGAACGCGGATTCTCGGTCGCTGCTCCGACGGGTCCATTCTTCCGGACGGGCGGCACGGCCATCGCGACTCCGACCGTGACCGGAAGTGTCAGCATACAGGACCCCCTCGTATCCTTTGCTGTTGGCGAAGCTGCATTCCGTCGAAACATACTGACCTTACCCGCGGGTTAACCAAGATTATTAAGATGACAGCAAACGTTCGTGATCTGACGATCCGTCTGCGCTCAGCCGCCCAGGACACCCTCGGCCAGTCGGACGAGCCAAAGCATGCCGGGATCGTCCCGCAGCGTCACGCGCTCGCGCCGGGCGGCCGGAGCGGCAAACTCTCTCGTCCTGACGTTCGTATCCTGGAGGTATTCGAATTCGAGCGAGCCAACGGAGGCATCGCCCGCCATGAAGTCGATCTTGCGAACGAGGTCCGCCTCAACGTCGATGGTGTAGACCAGCGTTGTACTGCCGCGGACGGCTGTGACCTGAGCCTCGCGTCCGCCGGCCAACAATTGAGTTTCGAAGCGTGCCCTCTGCTCGGCTGCGTCCCGGCGGACGGTGTCGATCGTATGCAGACCCATCCACGGACGGGACAGACCCTTGAAGAAGCTGCCCGCCGGATACTTGCCCAGCACACTTCCTTGTGCGTCTTGCAGCACGGCAAATCCGCCGCCGTCGACCACTGTCAGCCCGTCGCCGACCTTCAGTCTCAGCCAGGCGCTGTGCTGCCGTGCGGCGGCATACACAAACGGAATCCGTCCTGTGCCCGTGATGTCCTGGCCGCCAACCTGTCCGCGAACGCGGAAGTACGTCCATCCGCGCTGGTGCATGGCATCGCGATTGTCCACGATCCGGACATCTGTCGGCCAGTCGCTTTGGAAGTAGTCTTCATCCAGAATATTCAAGCTGTTGATGGTCCAGGGCGTATCGCCTTGCGCCTTTTCGTTCCGTTCGACAACGATGAGCAATCCCCTGCCCTGCGGCCCTGCGGTTACGGGCTGAATGTCGTTGCGTATCCCTTCCACCTGCGCCAGGAACCCTCTAAGCTCCGTGCCGTCGGTCGGCAGTTTGAACGTGCTCAGGTCGTCCAGCCACATGCGATGGTTGTTGATGGTGACGGTGCCATTCTGATAGCTGTAGCTCGCGCGGTCGTTCTGGAGCTGGCGTGCCGACGATCCGTCGCCGTTGACCCGCAGCATCACGGGGCCGTCCGGCCCATCGGGGAAGTAGTACCAATACTGCTCGTGCGCCGAGTTGGAGGTGGCGTACGGGCTGGTCAGTCCTTGGGCCGTTTGCCGCACGCCGGCGGGCGTGGTGACGGGCGCTTTGGGCGTGGACGTTGCCACGACCGTTCCGACGGTCAGGGCGCCCACGGCCGCGATGGAGACGATCCCGGTTGCGCTGGTGGCCACGCCGGCCACCCCGGCCGCCATGCCCACCTTCAAGGCCACCGCCGGCACGGTAAGCTGCGCCGCGGCCGCCTTGCTTGGGGCCGTCATCTTGCCAAAGACAATCAGGGCCGCCAGCAGCGAGCCTTTATGAAAACCGTTCCGCAGAAGCTCCTTCTGTAGCGCCCTCTTCGCCCGCACGAACAGCATGCGGGTGCTGAATTCGCTACAGCCCATCGATTCGGCAATGTCGCTATAGGCCATGCCGTCGTAACAACGCATGACCAGGACCGCCTTATGACGGGTCCGCAGTTTCTGCATCGCGCTTGATACGATTTGTTTGAGCTCCTCACCGACCAGCTCCTCGAACCCTCCTTCGCGCTTTTTCATCGGCCCCCGGCGCCTTTCCTCCGAGGCAGCCGCGTTTCGCATGGTTCTCTCCGTCCTGTAGTGACGGTGTAGCTTGTTCGTCGCTATCCCGTACAGCCAGGCCCAGAACCGGTCGGTCTTCTGCAGCTTGCCTAATATTTTGCACATCTCTAACAAGGTCTCCTGTACGATTTCCTGTGTGAGATCCTCCTGAAGGGTAAGGCGGTAAACATAGGTCCTCAGCCGCTCCCTGGCGATCTCCGCCAACTTGTTCAGGCTCTGCTGATCTCCCCGCTGAGCCCGTTCCACCAACTCAATGTCGGTCACTTGCCTGTCCATAGCGGGCTTCGTTGTCTTATCCGTCATTAACATTGCACCAGTAAGTGCCGTCAGCAGCCGAAAATATAACACTTTTTTTTCATGGCAGCGTTTTTTCCCGGCGGTTGGCCGCGCCAGCCCTCATCATCGGCATTTCCACCCATTGCCACCGCCCTGGGGGTTGTTTGCGGCTTGGCAAGCCATGTGCAGGAATCCACGGCCCGTCCATACGTCCTCTACGCCGGGCCCTGCGTCGCGTGTTCGCCGGCCGTGGCTGCCGTGCCAGTTCTTGCCGACAGCATCCGGCTCGCTATTACAGAGAAGTCCGTTCGCTCCGCGATTTCCTGGTCCTCCCCGTCCCTGGGGCTTGTACGAACACGCATTATACCACATCGGCGGTTCGTGCACCACTGTCTCCGGCCTCCGATGTTCCTATGGCGGGCGGTGATACGATCAGGCCACGGTCTCCCGTTTTGCCATGTTATCGGCCCGGAGCAGACCCTTTCAGGGGGCCGCGGGACGGAATCCTCGGTCGTGCAGTCGCCGGTACGCGAGTGGCTCGTGAGGCTCGCTCCGGTGGATCGCCGGCGTCGGATCAAGACCCGGCCAGCAGCGACCGGCCCGATGCACCCGGGGGGACTAAAGTGGCATACCGACCATGCCGATACAGGTATTCGGAATGGTCACAGCAGGACATCGCACCGAATGACGACGCTGACCATCACCACAAGGGGCCGAAAATGTCGGAATCTGCCAGCCGTTGCGGCATGGTCGTTACGATCAGCCTGCGCGACAACATCAAGAAAGCCGCCGAAGAAATGCTCTCTCATAACGTTGGTTGCCTGATCGTCAATGATGAGGAAGGCCTGTTTATCGGACTGGTTACCGAGCGGGACGTCGCCCATCACGTCGCCGTCTCGCCCGATGACGCAGCCCGGACCTCCGTCGCGCAAATCATGACCGATCACGTGGTTTCCTGCGCGCCGGGCACTCCCACCAGCGAGGCGAGAAGAATCATGACGGGGCATCGCATTCGGCATCTGCCGATCGTCGAGAATGGCACCGTCGTGGGGGTTCTGTCGGCCCGCGATATCATGGATCGTCAGCTCCTCGAGGACCGGGCGGCCGCCGAGGAGGTGGCCATGCTCTCGAAGTGCCTCAAGAGCATCGACCTGGCTGAGGCCGCGGAGATCGTTGCGATGGAGGCCCCGAGGCTGTTTGCGGCGAAGAATTGCGTCCTGTGCCTCTACCCGAACGGCGACCGCAGCCGGGAGCCTGAGTTGAAGAGCTCCAATCGATGCTCGTGCGTGGTGTGTCATCTGGAGAGCTTGCAGGGCATTGAGAACACATCCTCGGAGGACGGCTATTACGACGAAGAGATTCCGGCCGGGTGCGTGGATCATGACGGGCACCCACCGCGCCTCGTCCTGCCGCTCGATATCGTGGGCCTGCCTGAGACGGGATCGACGCGCGAGAAGCGGCTTTCGGGGTACCTGTGTATGTGCGGCCTGGACCGTTCGAGCACGGCCGACCGGGAGCTTGCCACCTACAAGGCGAAACTGATGCGGGAGATCATCGTCGCGCATCTGACGAACTCAATGCGGTATCAGCAGGCCAGGCTGACATCCCTGACTGACCCCCTGACTGGCGTCGGCTCCAGAAAACTGCTCGAGGACAAGCTTCAGGAGGAATATGACCGGGCCAGGCGGTACAAGAGGCCGTTCTCGGTCGCGATCATCGACCTCGACCATTTCAAGATGGTCAATGATAACCTGGGACACGCCACCGGCGATGAGGCGATTCGCAAACTGGCCGAGTGCGTGAATCGCGAGAAGCGAGGCCCGGACGTGCTGGCGCGTTACGGCGGGGATGAGTTTGTCCTGCTGCTGCCTGAGACGAAGGCGGTGGCGGCCGCCGTCCTGTTGGAGAGGATTCGGGCCAAGGTGCAGGAGGTCCGGCTCGACGAGGAGATGTCGCTATCGGTCAGTTGCGGCATCGCCGACACCCTCCCGGAGACGGACGATCCGGCCCGCGAGATCATGAGGCGCGCCGACCTGGCCCTGTACGACGCCAAGAATGCGGGCCGAAACTGCGTCAGGCTGTGGGACAAGACGATGAACCGCCTGCTCAACAGCGGTGAAATCGAGATCGAAAGGATCAAGAGGCTCCAGAGGCGGCTCATCGGACTCTCAGAGAAGGCTGAGAAGCTCTTCATGGAGAGTATCTGGAGCCTGGTTCAGGCCCTGGAGGCCAAGGATGTCCACGCCAGGAGGCACTCCGAGAACGTGATGGCCTATTCCGTCGGCATCGCCCGGACGATGGAGCTGGGGCCCCGGTACGTGGACCTGATCCATCGCGCGGCCATGGTCCACGACATCGGCAAGATCGGCATCCCGGACGCCATCCTGTTTAAGCCCGACCACCTGGCGGCCCACGAGCGGCGGCTCGTCGAGCAGCATCCGCTCATCGCCGTGCGCATCCTTGAGAAGATGAGCTTTCTGGAGAAGGAGATGGCTATCGTCCGGCACCATCACGAGAGGTGGAACGGGCAGGGCTATCCCGACGGTCTGACCCGGACGGCGATTCCGCTCGGGGCGCGGATCATTGCGGCCGCCGATACGTTCGACGCCCTGACTTCGAGCCGGGCCTATCACGCATCGCGCTCGGTCGCTGAGGGGCTCCACATTCTGAAAGACTCCGCCGGCTATGACTTCGATCCGCAAGTGACCGCCGCCATGGTGGCGTGGGTCGACGGGGTCGCCGTACGGCTCAGGACTACGCCCGACCACCTCACCACCGGCGATCTCCTCGGAACGCACCAGCCTTTCGGCGAGACCCCGGCATCCTCGAATGCGCTCGTCGGTGCGCCCGTCGCTTCGCAGTAGGGAGGAAAGTGCTCAGACGCAACGGGTCACGTTTGGGTTCCGCCTCCGTCCACCCCGGGGTCACGACACGCGGCGCCCGTGCCCAGGCATCGGTCGGCGGTACGGCAACACGTCATAGATCGCGCAGGTGAAAGAACAGCGTCGCCAGGGCAACTGCCATCAGGGTCGGCAGCCCGTATCCCAGAATCACTCGGAGCAAAGAGAAGTCATTGAATCCGCCCCCCTCGAAGAATTCCGGGCGGGTCGCCGTGGGCTGCGGCTGGGGGCTGGAAAAGACACTGAGAAAGTGGTCCACCTGGCGGGCGAAGGCATCGGCCTGCTCCGCGTCGACGCTGCTTTGCGGGGCTGTGTCGGCCTCTCGCAAAGACTGACGGAGCTGCGTGGACATCGCCCGGCTCAGGCTGATCGGGGAGAGCTCCTCCAGGGAGAAGACATTCAGAATCAGGCCGATCGGATACCAGATGAAGACAAGCACAACGGCGGCCAACAGCGGCTTTCGCAGCAGCGTGCCCATCAGAAATCCCAGGGAGACGAGGAACGTCAGCACGAGTCCCACCACGGCCAGCGCGCTGACGATTCCAAAGATGGTCACCGCGTCGTCGGGCACGGGACGCTTGGCCAGCACGACGAGGGCAATCGTCGGGACGGTCACGACCAGGTACACGCTCAATACGAGCAGCACGCGCGCCGACCAGGCGGCCAGCAAGTATTCGGTGCGGCTCACCGGCCGGCTCAGGATCCCGTCGGCTAACACTTCCGCTCGCGAACCCGAGACCGGGCTGACGCCGAGCACCACGACCACGAAGAACCAGGGAAACACTAAGTACGGAAACAGCAACGACGCGATCAGCGTCGCATCCTGAAACTGGGTCCAGTTCGAGGCGGCCAAAAACAGCGTGAGGACGGCCGTGGCCGTGAGCCAAAGCCGAACCAGCCGGCTCGCCCACAACGCCCTCAGGTCGTGCTCGAGGATCGCCAGGTAGGGCATCATCTTCATGCCGAGATGCGACGTCTTAGCGCTGGAACCCATGGGCCTCGTCCTCTTGCAGCAACTGGAGATAGGCGTTTTCGGTCGCATTGTAGCCGGAGTGAATGGCCTGCAGCGACAGATCGCAGGCGTCAACATGTTGCAGGACCTCGGCCAGCGCACGGGAGCGGCTGCGACCGTCGTCAATCCGCACGACAACTGCTCGGGTAGCGGAGTGGCGGGCGCTGATCCCTTCCAGATCCGCAACCTCGCGGGCCAGCCGGCTGATATTCTCCGGATCGCCCTCCAATTCGAGCGTCACGTCGTCGCGGCGAATCCGTCGCTGGATCTCCTGGACGGAACCGGTGAAGATCATCCGGCCCTCGTGCATCACGCCGAGGTGATCGCAGATCTGATCGATATCGCTGAGAATGTGGGTGGCGACGACGATGGTCTTGGTCTTTCCCAGCTCGCGGATGAGGTCGAGCGTAAATCGCCGGGCGGAAGGGTCCAGCCCGGCGGTGGGCTCGTCCCACAGCAGCAGGGGCGGATCGCCCATGAGAGACGCCGCAATGCCCAGACGAGTGCACATCCCCGTGGAGAAGGTCTGGATCCGCTGGTCCGTGGCGCCGAGCAATCCCACGGCTCGAAGCAGCGATGAGACGCGAGGCTTGCGAACCTCCTGTGGCAGCCGCGCGAGCTTGCCGAGAAGGTCCAGGTATTCGATGGGCCGCAGGTTGCCGGGCATCTTCGGATTTGTGGCCAGATAGCCAATCTGGGAGCGAACCGCGATCGCGTTGGGCCCGCACCGTTTGCCGAAGACCTCCGCCCGCCCGGCCGTGGGGCGCTGTAGCCCCAGCAGGAGCCTCAGCGTGGTCGTCTTGCCCGCGCCGTTGGGGCCCAGCAGTCCGAAGACCGACCCTCGCGGCACTTCCAGACTCATGTCGTTGACGGCGATGAGCCGCTGGCCGTAGATCTTCGTCAAATGCTCGGTGCGAATGGCCAGTTCCACCGCCGGCTCTTGGGCCGCGCTCGGTCCCGCGGGTATGCGATCTGCATCTGGCATCGTTGACATGGAGACTCTTCTATTCCCGAGTCATTGCGAAATTCATCATACACGCCATGATCTCCATGATTATAGAGGCGCATTTGGCTCGGTCAAACAGTCTTTGCCAAGCCCCGGATGAATTCCAGCCGGGCGGGCCCCGCAGCTCCCTCGGCTATGGCGCCGCGAGTTCGGACGCCGAGAAGGGTTTGCCGTGAGAAGGATAGACGACGCTTGCCCCGCGCTCCCGGAGCTTCCGCCAGCTTGCATACGCGGTGTGGATGTCCTCGACGACGATAGGGCGGTGACCTATTCCGGTCCACCACAGGAAGTTCATCGCCGCATCCCCGACGAAGGCGCTTCCATCCGCCAGCAAGACGGAAATGGAGTCCTGTGTATGACCGGGCGTATGCAGGATGACGCCGTCGACGCCGATCCCCTTAAGAAGGCCATCGTAATCGCCGTCAATCACGATGTCTCTCTCGGTCAGGGTCAGCGGCGGGAAGTTGTACTCCTTATGAAGCAGTCCATAGAGCGTCAGAGCGATTCGGCTGCGCCGGTTGACGAAGCTGTACGTCCCCTCCGACTCTCCTCGCTGCAACGGCCGCACCGCGTCGCGGTGCGCGATCACCCGGCATTCCCCAGACCGAACCAGCTCGGCCGCAAAGCCGGCGTGGTCGTCATGATGATGGGTCAGCAGCAGGTACTTGATATCTGAGATCGCGATCCCCAGCCCGGCAAGCTTCTTCTCAAAAGGCCGGAAGTACCTCGCGTAATCCGTATCGATCAGCAGATAGCCGCCCGCACACGGCAATAGGTAGCACCGGGTCCAACCCAGTTTCACGCTCCGGACGACCTGACCGTCGGTCTCGTTCATAGCATTCGGAGCCCCTGCTGTTCCCTACCTTCTCCTACCTGCGTATCGCACGCCAGTGTGACAGCTCGAATACCACGCCCCGCAATTTCCTGCGGACTTGGAGCTTCGGATCTCGCACATGCCAGCGAGAGTTTTCTATCTCGGGTCCATTCTTGCCAGAACGCCAGGCACACAAAGACATATCGAAACGTAAGATGGCGCGGCATCGCGGAGAACGGAGTCTGTCCCTCGCATGTCCGCGCGGGCCACAGGGTCCCTGCCGTTCTTGACCCGAGCGGACCGAGGCGCCCGCATGGCTTTCGGCTCCTACAATTGGCGATACGCATCGCGCCGGTGGCGCACGTGGTGAATGGTCACTTGCAGGGCGTCCTTGTCGACCGTATATATGATCCGATAGTCGCCGATGCGAACACGATACAACTGTTCCGCTCCGGCCAGTTTGCGCGCCCCACGTGGGATAGGGTGGTCCCTCAACGCGTCAGCATGCCTGAAGACACGCGCTGCGACCGACTCTGGCAGCGAGCACAGGTCCTTCTCGACGGATGGTTTGAAGACGACTTTATAGGAGGCCATCTTTCTCCAGCCTGCGCTTCATCTCGGCAAGGTCGATCGGTCGTTCGTCGCGGCGTTCCGCCACGACCGCAAGGTCGTGCAGGTCCTCCATCAACTCACGATATCGCTTCAGGGAGAGAATGACAGCCGTCTTCTTCCCGTTGGGATCCACCACAAATTGCTCTTGAGCGGCCATGGCCTATATACTCCTTCTGCGGGTCGCATTTCTCCCACTACTATACCTCAGACCGGGCCGCGTGTCTATCCCAACCCCGCTCTTGCCGCTACGATGTACAGCCCGTCTGCTGAGGCCCGATGATCCGCATTCTCTTTCATAACCCCGCTTCTGCAAGGACGTTCGCGTTCATTTGGGCCCCTGGAAATGGGTATGTTTTGCATAATTGGGTTGTAATCTCCCGACGCGCCGGGATACGTGGGGCAGTTGTCAGGCCATGGCTTTCTCCAGTTCCTGCCTTTCGGCGGGGGTCATCGGGGCAGCCTCCTTGATGACCCTGACGTTCGCTTTCAACTGTTCGACCGACGCTACGCCGATCACCGCGACGCTGATCGGCAGGCCCAGCGCATAGCGGATCAGCGACCGGGCATCCACCTGGTGGGAAGTCTCATCGTGGTACGTACGCAAGACCTTCCGGAACGGGTTGCCGGCGACCAAGCAGCCGTTGCCGCCGCCCATGACCTTCATCGCGATGACCCCCATCTGCTTGCGATTGGCCGCGGGCAGCAGCTCCTCACGGAAGGCAAGGCGACGGCTGACGGGATTCAGTGTCGTCAGCAGCGTATCGAATTCGTACATCTCGATCGCGCGGTGCAGCACCTCGGCGTTTTCGTGGCCCGTGACGCCGATGAAGCGGGTCACCTTCTGCTCGCGCAGCTTCCGCAATGCCGTCAGGACGCCTTCGGATTTGTCCCAGGCCAGCAGATCTTCCTGAGCGGAGACACTGTGGATCTGCAGCAGGTCGAGATGGTCGGTGCGCAGCCGCTTGAGGCTCTGCTCGATGCTGCGCATGGTGCCGTCGTACGAACGGTCGGCCGTCTTGCACGCCAGAAAGGCCTCTTTCCGCCGGCGGGCGAGCACCTGTCCGTAATTGCTCTCCGATTGTCCGTCGTTGTAGCTGGGGGCGGTGTCGAAATAGGTGATGCCCAGATCGAGCGCCGTCTCGGCGATGGCCACAGGATCGTGGTTTTCCGACGGCGGTAGTTGCATGCCGATGACGCCGCCCAGAGCGAGGATGCTCACCTCGGCGCCGGTCTTGCCCAGCACGCTGTGGGGAATCGTCTTCTCTGGGGCAGTGGCGGAAAGAGCCCGCCCCGCCCCGTATTTCAGCCCGACCGCCATGGCGGCCGCTGCCCTGATGAATTCACGTCGTTTCATGATGTCTCCTAACCCGGAAGAGAAATCAAGAATCAAAGAGTGGTCACCTGTGAGCTGCGCCAGCCATGTAGGGTGGGTTCTCAACCCACGCGTCAGATTGTGATCGGGTGAACGCGTGGGTCAAGGACCCACCCTACGACTACTTGGGCCGCTCCCGCCTCGTCTTGTCACCTTGCATTTTGATTTCTGCTTTTCCTATCGCTCTTCGCTTCGATAGAACACCAATCGCACATCCTTCGGAGCGAACGGTTCGATACGGAACGTGTTGGCGCCGGCGCGGAGGTGCTCCGAGACGTCGATGCGGTAAGGCTTGCCGACGAATCCTCCGATGAATTGGTCATTGATGGTCACCGAGACTGCGGCTTCAGGCTCGATGGTCTCCATTTCCAGGTACGCCCGCGTTTGTTTGCGGTCGACCGGCTCGGACAGGTTCGCGCGTCCGAGGTATGGATTCGCCTTTTCGATGGGGCTGGTCGTGAGCATCCGGCCGCTGATTCTCCCCCAGGGGCCCTCGCCATAAGAGGCAAATTTCACGGCGGCAGCCCAGTGCCCGTCATCAAATGCCGCTTTGTACCAGTCCGCTTGTTCTTGCTTCGTGGTCTTCCAGGATTTGTCCACCGGGACGAACATCGTGCGACCGTTCTCACATTCGACGGCGATGGTTCCAATGAGACCGGCGGGGTTCGGCTCGCTGCTGGCGTTGGTCACGGCAATCGCCACGACGTTGGTTCCGGGCGTGACGTGCGGCGTGATATCGACGTCGCCGATCTGCTGCCAATTGCCGAAGCTGGCCGCCGCGTCCTTCACCTCGTGACCGTTGACGTATAACTGCATCTGATTGTCCGCCGTCCCGACGAAACGGGCCTTCACGATCTTGCTGTCCTTGGGTAGCGCGAAGGTCTTGCGGAAATACACAGTCCCGACGGACGCCGCACTCGCCGGATTCGCCTCCGGATACCAGATCCAGCGGCAATCCTTGATGAGAGTCTGCCGCTCGTCAGACACTTCCGGGACCCGCGCAGCTTGCGACGGCGTCTCGATCTGCGTTAGGGCAATCGTCTTCGTCGCGGACACGTCGGGCCCAATCCGCGTAGGCCGATTGCGCAAGCGCGGCTGGAATACGATCAGCGTGCTCTCGTTGGATTCCAGGGTGAGACTCAGTTCAATCGCGTCCGCCTTTCGAACAAAAGGAATCGCCGTCAGTTCATTGCGCATGGCGTCCCAGCATTCGGGCCAACCTTCGGCCGTGATACGGAATCGATACCTTCGCGCGCCGCCGTCAACGTTCTGATTGCACAGGAAGAAGACATCGCGGCCCGCCTTGACGCGGTGCAGCACGTGCAGCCAGTGACCGGTGTCGCCTTCGAGCACTTCCAGCGTCGGATGGATTCCGGCATCTTGCGCCAGCACTTGCTGAAGCTGCTCGGGCGTGGGCTCTTCCGGCAGAAGGTAGGAACGTCCGCCGCGCGAGTTCGTTTTGCACACGGATAGGCCGGGCGAAGGCCGGCCCCAAATGGCGTCGCATAGACCGGCAATTTCCTGCGAACCGTGACCGAGCGTTGTCGATTGCGACGGCAGAAAGCCATGCGCGACCACGATCCCGCCCTGATCGAAGAACTGCCTGGCTTTCAGCAGCGTGGCATAGGGAATCGCCTCGACCGGAGGAACGACGAGTATCCTGTACCGCTCCTGGTAGAGCCCCATGTCCCGTCCGTCCAGCCGAACGTCATTCTCAAAGACCTCGTACGGCATCCAGTCGCAATCGTACAGGGCGTCCTGCAGGGCCGCACTGATCTGCTCGGGAGTCACGGACTTGCCCACGTGCCGACTGTCGCCGAGAAACAGCAGCGCCACCGGGCACACATGTCGCCCGCCGCTGAGCATCAGGCTCAGCCGCGAGGTGTAGTCCGCATACACGCGATAGAGCGGCCAGCGAGGCTCGTATCCGCCGTTGTAGAAATAGGGCGGGCAGTCGGTGTCGTAGGGCGACCGCGGGTTGAACGAGTGCGGGATGTGGAAATTGACGCCGCTGACGTGCATGTGGTCCGTCCACCATTTCATCTCAGGATACGTCAGGTTCTGGCCGCGCGCCCCGAAGATCTCGACCATCGTGATGTCGTCCGCCTTGCCATAGACGTGGCTGATCGAGCTGCCGAGTTTCGGCGTCTGCCACGTCGGGGCGTCGCGGGCCACTCTCTTGCCCATCACGAACTGATCGAAGACGGCGTCGATGCCGCCGAAGTCGCTGTACTTCTGGAGTTGGAACATGTTGCCGGCACACAGCTCCGGATGGAGGTATTCATACCGGTGTTCGAGGAAGTGTCCGATCGATAAGACCTTATGGTCGTGGCACCATTTCGTGATCCCGCCGAAAAGGGTCCGCCCCCAGGCCTCGGCGAAGGCGTCCAGGTACTGATACCTGGCGGCGGTCTGTTCCTCCCCCGCGAGTGCGAACTTGTACGCCACGAGCGCCTTTTTCCAGTCCACGCCTCGTTCTTTGAGAACCCCGAAGACCTCGGTGCCCCAGTCCCCCCGCGTCTCCGGCTCGTCGTAGAAGAACCCTGGAATCCACGTACCGAAATCATCGCGGAATCGATCGTAATGCGGCTGGTACACCGTTTGGATGTACCAATCGACACTGTCGCGGCTGGCGCCGTCGACCAGGTAGTTCCGGCTCTGGTAGCTGCCCCGGCTGTCCGGCTGCCAGACAAACTTCATCACCTTCCACGTGCCTTTGGGTGCGTCCCATCGCAGAACGCCATCCCGGATGGAACCGGCCAAATCGATCAGAGTCCCGCCGTCGACGCCCCCAGCCGTGACTCGGCCCGCAAGGGCGGCAATCAAACGCTCCGGGCCATAGCCCGGCTCCTCGAAACGGGCGGGCCCCGTGACATCGGTGGCGGAGGCCGTCATGCGTTTGCTCGCATATTTCTCGGGGACCATGCCGCCGGCCTCCCCGCTCGGCCACCACTTTTCGTCGAAGATCCACATCTGCAGGTTGTGCTGTTTGGCCTCCTCCAGGCAGATCGACAGGTCCCGATACCAGCCCTCGCCCAGCCAATCGCTGTGCGGCCGCGACTCGGCGGTGAAGCTGCCATTGCCTCCCTGGGCCACCTTTGCCACGTAGTCTCGCAGCCGTCCCTCGCTCTCGTCGCCGTGCAGCCAGAAGAGCGGGCCGGTGAGCCGGCGGCACTCCGTCGGCAGTTCACGAAACTGCTCTTCAAGCTCCTGGATGGACGTCTTCGCGGCCACAAGGTTGGCTGCATGAATGCTGCTGCAAAGTGCCGCTGTTATTACCGTGGCGAATAGGAAGGTTTTTCTCACTACCGTTCTCCTTGTGCACCTGTATGGGTTACGTTATCGCTTGTGAAAATAGGTTGTCCGTGAAAACGGCCTTCTGCCTTGCGGCCGCCTTCGCCCTCATGATGGAACGGAGAAGGTCCGCCTATTGATCCTTTATCCAGACGATGGAGCTTGCGGAACGCCGCCCACGGGCGCCGGGATCGGGCCTGTCGGCGTCGCGGTTGGCACGAGCGTAGTTCGGGATGGCCGTCAGCTCGGAGCCGTCGGCCCAGGTCCCTTTGAGGACCATCACGCCGTCAAGCAGATCTTCCCTCCATTCGGCGGTCAGGGCAGACGCCGGATCGAGCACCTTGGAAATGTCCTGGTCAACCTGTTCCACGTTGTAGATCAGCGGGCCATACCGAAGGGCCACCCGGCCGGCCGTCGCTTCGATCTTGTCGCTGCCTTTGACCCTCTGGACCTTCATCGGAAGCACCAGATCGATTCTGTCGCCCGCTTTCCACGTCCGCGCGATCACGGCATAGCCCTTCTCCGTGCGTGGCGTGACGGCCGAACCGTTGACCGAAATCGATGTGATCCCGTTGGATTCCGGCGTGGCCGTGTAGAGGTCGCTGACGCTACGGTTCGGCATCCGGACTTTGATGCTGAAGTTCTTTTGTATCGCAGGATTGACGGTGACGGCGACCTCGCCGCTCCAGGGATAATCCGTATCCTGAACCATTTCGACATCCGTGCCGGCCACGTCCTCGACTGTTATGGTGCTGCCGATGAACAGGTTGACGTAGAGGCTGTCGGCGTCTTTGGCGTAGGTCCAGGTGGGCAGCATCAGGAGGGTCCGGGG